>CALFUW010000096.1 GCA_937929815.1 uncultured Flavobacteriales bacterium
GCAAACGTTACACCTACGAGCAAGGTTTTCTGTCCGCAATCGTTAAGCCTGACAAGCTTTTGGACTAGACCGGGATAGTCATACAGATAAAATCCGCTATCGCGATTTTTACTTTGATCAATCCATGACTGTACCATATAAACAAGCGATGAATCACCCCTCTCCAAATACGAAGGTAGCAATCCAATAATGCAGTAATCTTCTGGATTGCCATAAAACAATCTGAAACCTTCCGAAAGGCTTCGCTCGTACACTTCAACGGAGGCTATGTAGTGCTCTGAGGGAACACCACCTGTCGTGGTACTGCTTCTGAATACCGCTTCAAAGGAGCCATCATTGCTCAGAATACGGTATTTTTTGAAAAGTTGAATGGGGATGAAAGGAATTTTTTCGAGCGCATCTACTTGATCAGGCCGGATGCCAAGAGCTTCTGTAAACGTCCGGTATGTTGGATTGCATGCGTATTGAAATTGAAATACTTCAATAGCCTTCTCAACAAATGCTGCTTCAGAAAGCTCCGATGATATTAGCTCTGAATGAATTGGTGTCAATCCGTGTAATGAAGTATTTTAGCGATTAATATATGGATTAGTTTGACAAAGGTAAACCTGCTGTTAGTTTGGGTGATTGTTCTGGCGTCCATTGGTTTCAGTTGTCGAAAGTTCAATACTTTCGACCCTATTCCCAACATCGAATACAAAAGCCATGACTTTCGCCGGGCTGAGCCGCTATTGCTGAAGATGCTTCTATTAGAAATGATATTCAGAGATGGTGACGGCGATATCGGACTTGACGAGGGCGACACACTTCCTCCTTTTGATAAAGCAAGTCCCTTTTTTCACAATTTGTGGATTGACTTATATACCATCCGCAATGGGCTGCCTCAGGATACATTTATCTACAATGCGCGCATTCCCAACATTACACCCTCAGGACAGGTCAAAAGTCTTGAGGGAGTGATCAGTTATGAAATACCCGTGGACGGTCTGTCAGAAGGGGATACCATACGGTTGTGTATTCAACTAATAGACCGGGCACTCAATATATCCCCAAAGGCATTTTCTCCGGATATCGTCGTTCGACCCCCTCGATAAAGGGATATTCCACATTTATTTTGCTGCATGAACATCGTTGACACCCATACCCACATCTATCTCAGAGATTTTGAATCAGATTTTGACCACACAATACAAAGAGCACTTGATGCCGGTATTCGGAAAATGCTTCTTCCAAACATCGATCTGGGATCTCTTCATGCGCTTCATAAATCCGTAATGGCTTCTCCCACACTTATGTTTCCAATGATCGGACTGCACCCTTCATCGGTTAAAGCTGATTATGAGAATCAACTCAATGAAATGTATAAAACACTGATCGGATCTGAAAACAAATATGTAGCAATCGGCGAAACGGGAATTGATTTGTACTGGGATGTTTCGACCTTAGAGTGGCAGGTCAGGTCATTTGAAAGGCAGATTAAATGGGCAATCGAATCCGGACTGCCGCTGGTTATTCACAGCCGGAATGCTTTTCATGAAATAGCAGAAACACTTGAGCCCTACCGCGGTAAAAACCTCACGGGGGTTTTTCATTGCTTTTCAGGTTCGCTGAAAGAAGCAGAGTGGATTATTAACTTTGGATTCTACCTGGGAATCGGGGGAGTGCTCACGTATAAAAAAACAGATTTACCGACCGTGCTTATCAATGTGCCAAGAAACCGCGTTGTGGTCGAAACAGATGCTCCTTACCTCAGCCCCGTTCCCTATCGAGGTCAGCGAAATGAGCCCTCATACATCGTCAAAACATTGGAAAAGCTGAGCGAGATCTGGCAAATCTCTGTGGAGCAAGCCGCTGAGGTCACCTACTCAAATGCAAGGAACCTTTTTCCAAACGCTTGGAGATGAAACGAATCCTCGTCATATATACAGGAGGCACCATCGGCATGGCACGCCTTGGTACCGGAGGAGCACTTGTACCGGTCGATTTCAATCAATTGTACGGATTGATCCCGGAATTGAAAGAGCTTAAAGCTGAAATCCATTTTCAATCCTGGCAGACTCCTCTTGACTCTACCCAGATGACCCCTGATCATTGGGCCAAGCTGGCTACACATATTTTTGAAAATTACCCTTACTACGATGGATTTGTCGTGCTGCATGGGAGCGATACCATGGCGTTTACGGCGTCTGCGCTGAGTTTTATGCTTCAGAATCTTGGTAAGCCCGTCATACTGACTGGTTCTCAACTGCCGGTCAACATTATTCGCACAGATGGAAAGGAAAATTTGCTGACCAGTATCGAAATAGCTCTTTTAAGCGACGACCTCGGCCGGCCTCTTATCAATGAAGTGTGTATCTACTTTGAATACAAACTCTATAGAGGTAACCGAACATACAAGCACTCATCCAATTCATTTAAAGCCTACAACAGCCCGAACTACCCACTTCTCGGAGAGGCTGGGCTTGAACTGCGGATACACACCCAATATTTGCTTCCCAAAATTTGTGATCCCATAGATATATACCCGAAATATGATTCTGATATCTTAAATATTAGCCTGTTTCCAGGGATTAATTTCAAGTGGATACATCAAGCAATTGAAAATGCTCCCCAGCTCAAGGCACTCATCCTACTTACATATGGATCTGGAAATGCACCTATTGATACCGAATTGAAAGCAATGCTCAAGGTGCTAAGGGATCGTAATATCCCGGTTATAAACATTTCTCAGTGCAAATCGGGATCTGTGGTTATGGGTAAATATGAGGTCAGCCAATGGCTTCTGGATTATAATGTGATCAGTGGCTTCGATATGACCCGTGAGGCAGCCATTACAAAAGCTATGTGCACACTACCCTATGTACAAGGCGTTGATTCTTTTAAAGAGATGTTTCAAAAACCCATTTCTGGTGAATTAACCTTAAAATAAATTTCATTTTTTAGTCCAAGTGAAATTTTGTTAAATTGCGCACGTTTTTAAGTGAAAATGTACGGAGAGATGTCCGAGTGGCTGAAGGAACACGCCTGGAAAGCGTGTATACCCCTAAAGGGTATCAAGGGTTCGAATCCCTTTCTCTCCGCTGTACAAACAAAAATTTAACCTAAACCAATTACGTATGAGAAAAGCGCTCTCTGTATTGACACTTTCAGCGGCTATGCTGATGTTTTCGATAAATGTTTCCTTCGCTCAGGATCAGGAAGATGCGGATAATCAATCTGAGCAAACTGAAGAAGTAACACAGCAAGTCGATACCCCCCAGGCACAAGCAGCAGAGGATACAGCTGTTGAGTCCAAAACCTTCCATCAGATTATTAAGGAAAAGTTCATTGAAGGCGGACCTGAGTTTATGGGAATCGTTTTGATCGCTTTAATTTTAGGTCTTGCGATCAGTATTGAAAGGATAATTTATCTGAATCTTGCCAATACAAACAACGAAAAACTCATTTCCAATGTAGAGGAGGCACTTAAAAATGGTGGTATTGAAAAGGCCAAGGAAGTATGCCGCAACACGCGTGGACCGGTAGCATCCATCTTTTACCAAGGACTCGACAGATATTCAGAAGGGATAGACATTGTCGAAAAATCAATTGTATCATACGGTGGAGTAATGATGGGACAACTCGAAAGAGGCGTCTCATGGATATCACTCTTCATCGCACTCGCACCGATGCTTGGGTTTATGGGTACCGTCATAGGTATGATCCAAGCCTTTGATGCCATTGAAGCAGCAGGTGATATTTCACCTTCTCTGGTGGCAGGTGGTATTAAAGTTGCTCTCTTGACCACAGTATTTGGTCTTATTGTGGCGATGATTTTACAAGTATTTTACAACTACATCATTGCCAAAATCGACAGCATTACAAATTCAATGGAAGAAGCTTCTATTTCTTTGGTTGATTTGCTTGTAAAATACAGCCACAATCAAGGTAAATAAAACTTAGGTCGTATGATTGATTTTGGTATTATACTCACTTATGTAATGATAGGTATTTGCGTAGCAGCTATTGTAGCATTTGCCTTAGCCAAAGTGTTTACTCATTTTTCAAAGGTTAAAAATGCCCTTGTCGGTATAGCTGTCATCGCGGTAATATTTATCATAGGTTACATTATCTCAGATGGGAGCGATTATGTAAACTTCCCGTCTTCAATGAACATTACAGAAGGCAAATCAAAGATGGTGTCTACGGGTCTTACTACATTTTATGCTTTGGCCCTACTATCAGTAGTTTCTATTATTTATGTAGAGGTTTCAAAAATTTTTAAATAAAATGGCTAGAAGAGCAGCGCCTGAAATCAATGCAGGCTCAATGGCAGATATTGCCTTTCTGCTTTTGATTTTCTTTCTTGTGACAACTACTATGGATGTGGACTCCGGTATATCCAGGAAACTGCCTCCATACGACGAACGTGAACCACCGGAGCAACCACCTATAAAGGAAAGAAACATCCTTAGAGTGTTGGTAAACAGTCAGGATCTTCTTCTGGTAGACGACCAATATATGAATCTTAATGATCTTAAAGATTATGCAAAGAGGCATATATCGAATTTCGGCAAAGAAGAAAATCTATCTGAAAGTCCGGAAAAACACGTGATTTCGCTACAGAATGACCGCGGAACTTCTTATGAAATGTACATCGCTGTACAAAATGAACTTACTGCGGCATATAATGAACTTAGAGACGAGGAAGCAATGAAGAAATTTGGCAGAAAGTTTAATCTTCTCAACGAAGCTCAAGCCAAAGAAGTGGCAGAATACTACCCAATGAAAATCTCAGAAGCTGAACCTGTAAAACTCAAGTAATATGTCAAAATTCAAACGCAAAACAGGTAAAGGTCAGCAGGCTATTTCCACAGCCTCTCTGCCAGATATTGTGTTCATGCTCCTGTTCTTTTTTATGGTGACTACTGTAATGCGTGAGGTGACACTTTTAATTCAGAACAGAAAGCCCTTTGCTACCGAAATTGTAAAGCTTGAGCGCAGATCCCTGGTATCATATATATATGTAGGACCACCTATTAAAACTTTACAAGCTCAGTTTGGTACAGAGCCTCGCATTCAGCTCAATGATCAATTTGCCACGTTAAACGACATAGGGCCATATGTCACAGATGAAAGGGAGCGTCGCAATGAAGCTGAAAGACCTCTGATGACAGTATCGATTAAAGCTGATAAATCTGTAAAAATGGGCTTGATTACGGATCTCAAATTTGAACTTCGCAGAGCACAGGCCCTAAAGATAAATTATTCAACTATCAAGGGTAAGCCTTTCGGAGAGCGATGATACTTTTGCATTCTATCAATTAGCAACTAATAAAAAGCTGTCTGATAAGACAGCTTTTTTCATAAAAAAACCGTCACTTTTTACAGTGACGGCTTCAATTAAAATCTTTAGAAAACTATCCCAATGCGATCCGTCTGAAACCTACAACTTTTAGCCCCTTTTGTACAGATTCAAGATACTGAGCTACACTCATCTTGGGTTCCTTGATAAACTCTTGCTCCACAAGGGTATTTTCTTTGAAAAACTTACTTAGGCGGCCCTGAGCGATTTTATCAATCATGTTTTCTGGTTTACCTTCCTGTCTTGCAAGATCGCGGCCAATTTCAAGTTCTCTGTCTATTATGTCTTGTGAAACAGAATCTTTGTCAAGTGCTATTGGATTCATTGCTGCTACCTGCATGGCAATATCTCTTCCCGCTTCAGAAGCTTCTGCGTTTAAGGCTACCAGTGTTGCAATTTTTTTGTTAGAGTGAATGTAGGATGTTACGAAGTTCCCTTCAAGGACAGCATAGCCGGCTAAGTCAATTTTTTCTCCGATTACTCCTGTCTGTTCGACTAATTTTTCGGCTACTGAGATGCCATCAATGATCAGGCTCTTGAGAGCCTCCATATCAGCTGGTCTGTGCGATAGCGCTATATCGAGTATTGCCTTGTTTAGAGCGATAAAGCCTTCATTTTTAGCTACAAAATCCGTTTCGCATGCTAGAGCTACGATTACTCCATAGGTATTGTCGCTGCTGACTGCTGCCAGTGCACAACCTTCAGAAGTAGCGCGATCAGCGCGGTTTGCAGCTATTTTTTGTCCTTTTTTTCTGAGAATGTCAATAGCTTTTTCTACATCTCCTTCTGCTTCTGTGAGTGCCTTTTTGCAGTCCATCATTCCGGCACCGGTAATTTTTCTCAGGTTGTTTACGTCAGCTGCTGTGATATTGGCCATGGTAAAAGTAATTGATTGTTAAGTTGTTATTAAATAGACAAGGGCAAAATTATGGTTTTGCCCTTGCAGAGTTTGTTAGCGTATTATTAAGTATATGAATTATTCTTCGCCTTCATCGGCTACTGCCATTTTTGCGGCTCTTTTGGCTACTTTATCTGTATTTCCTTTATCCTTTTCATTACGGCGATCATTCAATCCTTCGAGAATAAACCCTTTAACATATTCTAAAAGCTTTGCTATAGATTTTGATGAATCGTCGTTTCCAGGTATTGGAAAATCTACGTCGTACGGATTTGCATTGGTATCTACGATGGCGAATACTGGAATGTTAAGTTTGTGTGCTTCTTTGACTGCGATATCTTCTCGATTAATATCCACAACAAACAATGCTGCCGGAAGTCGGCTCATATCTGCAATTGAGCCGAGGTTTTTCTCGAGCTTGGAGCGAAGGCGATCTACTTGTAGTTTTTCTCTTTTGGAAAGTGTGTCAAAAGTGCCATCAGCCTTCATCCGATCAATATTGGTCATTTTTTTGACGGCCTTGCGGATGGTAATAAAATTGGTAAGCATTCCACCTGGCCAACGCTCAGTAATGTAGGGCATGTTAAGCTCAGTTGCAAGGGTAGAGACAGCCTCTTTGGCTTGCTTTTTAGTAGCTACAAAGAGGATTTTTTTGCCACTGGCTGCCATTTTCTTCAATGCATCTCCTGCTTGTTCCAGCTTTTGAACTGTTTTGTAGAGGTCAATAATGTGTATTCCATTTCTCTCCATAAAAATGTATGGAGCCATAGCTGGATTCCATTTGCGGGTTAAGTGACCGAAATGTACTCCTGCATTGAGCAAGTCCTTAACTACTTCTTCTTGATTCATGAATTGATATTGATTGTTTGGTTATTTACTTTCCTTTGACTAAGCACTTAACTTAGCAACCGGTGGGTAGCAGAGTATTCTGATCCGACCGGTTTGGATGCTAAATGCACCATTAGCGTTTGGAGAATTGAAATCTCTTTCTTGCTTTTTTACGTCCGTATTTTTTGCGCTCAACCATGCGCGGATCTCTTGTAAGCAGGCCTTCGGATTTCAATACAGGTCTGTACTCCACGTTGATTGTACACAATGCGCGGCTTATCGCATGGCGGATGGCCTCGGCCTGTCCGGTCACTCCTCCACCTTTGACACTCACTTTAAGGTCGTAGGCTTCCTGGGTTCCGGTTAGTTTCATAGGTTGAAGTACCTTAGACTGAAGGATTCCGGTTGGGAAAAACGTTTTTAGATCACGGCCATTGATCGAAATATGACCACTTCCTTCTTTTAAAAATACTCTTGCCACAGCAGTTTTTCTGCGGCCTATTGCATGAATTATAGACATATTGTTGTTTACCATTCGTTTATGTTCAAAACTTCGGGTTTTTGCGCTTCATGATTGTGTGCAGGACCGGCATACACTTTTACGTTTCTGAATAGGTCCCGACCTAATTTATTCTTTGGAAGCATACCCTTAACAGCTAATTCCACCACACGCTCTGGTCTTTTGGCCATGATCTCGCGTGGAGTTCGTGTGTATTGACCTCCTGGATATCCAGTATGAAAGACATATTGCTTATCTGTTACTTTTTTACCGCTTAAGGCTACCTTATCAGCATTGATAACTATCACATGATCGCCACAGTTGATGTGAGGACTAAAGTATGGTTTATGCTTTCCCCTGGCAATTTTTGAAATTACTGACGCGAGTCTTCCCAGAGTTACTCCGGTTGCATCCACCACGTACCACTTCTTATCAATGGTATCTGGCGTTGCCGTAAGGGTTTTATAACTTATCGTGTTCACTTTTATCGAATTATAATCGTTTGAACAATATTGATTTACAATCATCGAAAATCGGGCTGCAAAATTACATGAATTTTTTTATAAATCAACTTCTCTTTGTGAATTTATATTAAAATCATCCATCTAAAGCCATTGATGAAAAAATCAGAAATTCAACACGATCGAAGAATTTTGATCAGACGCGGGGATTGTCCGTGTAGAAATCTTTAGTTCAAATTTTGATTCCTGAAGCCCAGCGATCGGGCGAACAATCGATCCCAGAATATGATGTATACTGTAGAAAGTAAGAGTTCATCTTTAACAGTGATTTTAAAGTCTGACATCCTGAGAGATATTTATCCTGTGGTCCTTAATTAGCATAGAAAACTTTCATTATGCTTATTGCTAATTTTTCAATACTTTAGAAATTTAAAATTGTATTGCTAAAAAAAAATTACTAGGTCTATAAAAATGAAAATTCTAAAAAATATCTGCATAACTGTTCTATTATGCCTTCTTTTTCATCCTGGATGTAAAAGAGAAGATAGTAATCAAAACGGGAGTAATCCTCAATCTTTAGGAATTCGCGGCAAATGGCAATCCTCAGGAGACAATGTATCCGTTCTGCTTTCAACACTGCATCAGGTCGATTCTATATTTTTTAATTTTGAGGTTGATAATACATATATAGAGCGCCAGTGGGATGCTAACGGTGCATTAAAAGCCCAATTTTCAGGCATATACTCCCAGTCCAGAAGTGTTGTAGGCAGTATTTGGAGCATTCGGTTGGAACAGCAAAAACCATTCGCCTTAATCAAAGAGGGAATTTTTGAAATCTCTGGAGAAGTCATGAGGTTAGAAGTCGTTCAGACGGTACCTGATATACAATTTATACCACCTACTCCACAGGCAGGATTTGGAAGTTCAAACGGGGGAGCTTTGGGTATTACCAACGTGCAGACTTATGTCAAATTATATTGATATGATTTTACAAGATTAAAGGTCTCTCAAAACAAATTGAACATAAAACAAGCTTATTGCGCTCCTTATCGTCCTAAAGAAAGTTTGAGAGTCTTTTTTGGGTACTACATTTATTTTACGGACTACTTTCCATTATTTATTATAGAATTAAAATTCAAAATACAGGTTTACCAAGTCAGATGTCTCAAATTTGAAGCCTACTAAGCTGCTAACGTGGAGGGTGGGTGCACGCATTCGGTGAATCAGGGCTCTTGAAGATGAGTATACTTTTGCAGTGTACTGCAACAAAATGGAATATGCAAAATCTCGCAGAAATTATACTTAACCCCGATGGTTCGATCTATCATCTGCATCTTAAACCTGAAGAAATTGCTGATATCATCATAACAGTTGGTGATCAGGGTCGTGTAGATAAAGTGGCTGCATTTTTTGATCACGTTAAAATAATTCGTCAGAACAGAGAATTCCGGACTGCGACAGGAACATACCGAGGAAGGGCAATGACGGTAATTTCGACCGGTATTGGTACAGACAACGTTGATATTGTATTCAACGAAATTGATATTCTGGCCAATGTACTGCTGCCTGAGAGGATTGCCCATCCCTTTCCAAAAAGTTTGATCATCTGTAGAATGGGTACCTCAGGTGCTATCCTGCCTGAAATTCCCGTGGGAACCCTTCTTGTCAGTGCAGAAGCATGGGGGATTGATGGATTGCATTCAGGTTACGACTTCGGAGAGCTGACCCTAGTCCGGCCGGGCGTCTATGCTTATAGTGCAGCTTCAGATGCTGAATTGCTGGATTTGTTTGTCAAAGACGGTTTTAAAATGGGTAATACTTTGACTACATCTGGTTTTTACGGGCCACAGGGACGAAGTGTTAGGATACCTACTACATTAGAATGGATAAAAACTGGAGGAGGTTTTATATCAGAAAAAAACCTTGCAAATCTGGAGATGGAAACTGCTGGCATTTATGCATTGAGTAAGATTCTTGGTCATCGGGCGGTGTCGCTCAATGCGATACTTGCCAATAGAATTACGGGAGAATTTTCTACCAACCCGGACAGGGTCATGGAAGAAGTAATACAGCGAGGCCTCGAAGTACTCAGCAGAATTTGATCAAAGGTCGGACTGGTTTGTCTTTTTCGGCACAGGATCGTATCCGTGAGTACCCAAGGGATGACAGCGTGAGAGTCTTTTCAATCCCAGCCATCCTCCTTTTAAAGGTCCCCATATTTTGATGGCTTCGATCATATATTCGGAGCACGAGGGAGTGTGACGACAGACTTTGGGAAAGAACGGCGATATCACATACTGATACAGCCGTACCGGAATAATTATCACCGTGCCGAGCACTCTATTGACAAGCGAACCCATCATTAGCTATATCACTGTGTAAGTGGTTCCATCTTTGGAGTCTTTGAGTTGAATACCGACATTCAGCAACTGGTCACGGATGGAATCAGACAAAGTAAAGTTGCGATCGGCGCGGGCCTTGTTTCGAATATCAATCAATATCTGTATCACTGCGTCAAACTTATTGGGTTCATTCACGGAAGCCTGATCATTTTCAAGACCCAACACATCCAAAATCAGTTTGCTGACAGCGTCCGAGAGAAACTGAAGGTCTTGTGCTGTAAGTGATTCCTGGCCCATCTTAATCAAATTGACCAGTCGCGAAATTTCAAACAATTCTGCGATGGCTACCGGAGTATTGAAATCATCATTCAGAGCATTGTACACCTTTTGTACGGATAGCCGTACATCGAAGGAGGACTTTTCAGAGGGCCTCAAATCGCTAAGAAGTGTCAATGTATCCATCAGACGTCTAAAGCCCTTCTCGGCGGCTGCCAGAGCTTCATCGCTGATATCGAGAGTACTTCTGTAGTGTGCCTGAAGCATGAAGAAGCGCACAACTGCTGGACTATAAGGTTTGGAGAGAAAGGGATTTTGCCCGCTGAAAATTTCCTGGGGCAAAAGAGTATTACCGGTACTTTTGCTCATTCTCTTTCCGTTGAGGGTCAGCATATTGGCATGCATCCAATAGCGCACAGGCTTCTTGTTATGTGCAGCTGTGCACTGTGCGATCTCACATTCGTGATGCGGAAACTTTAAATCCATTCCTCCGCCATGTATATCAAATACCTCTCCCAGATATTTTGTGCTCATAGCTGAACATTCAAGGTGCCATCCCGGAAAACCTTCGCCCCAGGGAGATTCCCAGCGCATGATATGGGTAGGAAGAGCTTTTTTCCAAAGGGCAAAATCAAGGGAATTGCGTTTTTCGCTCTGACCTTCCAGCTCACGCGTGCCAGCCAACAATTCATCCACATTCCGACCACTCAGTTCGCCGTAGGACTCGCGCTCCATGTATTTTCTGACGTCGAAGTAAATCGATCCGTTGACCTCGTAGGCCAGTCCCTTGTCAATTATTTTTTTAATCATTTGAATCTGTTCCACAATATGCCCGGTAGCAGTTGGCTCAATGGACGGAGGCAGGACATTGAACCGCTCCATGATTCTATGAAATCCCACAGTATATCTCTGTACAACTTCCATAGGCTCTAACTGCTCGAGCCTTGCTTTTTTGGCTATCTTGTCTTCTCCTTCATCGGCATCATTCTCCAGGTGCCCGGCATCCGTTATGTTTCGCACATATCGCACTTTGTATCCCAGATGTTGCAAGTATCGGAATACTACATCGAATGAAATAAACGTACGGCAGTTGCCCAGGTGTACATCATTATACACTGTCGGACCACATACATACATTCCCACAAACGGGGGATTCAGCGGTTCGAAGCGTTCCTTCTTACCGGTTAAAGAATTAAACAGCATGATTGTATGCTGCTGCACTTGCTTCATATCAAGATTTTATCAGGCCAAAAATCGGAACAAATAGCTTTCGGTCCGTTTAATGAAATGAAAATATCCGTTGTTCGGTTCCGATGGTGGTTTTTCTCAACCTTCTGAAAAACAAGTTATGTTGTAACACCCTTTATAGAATTGCGTAAAGACAGGGATTTAAGATTTGTATAAGGTTGACTGGTTACTTTTTCTTTTTTGAATCAAACAACAATCCTAAGCTGAGGCTGCTGTTGAAAATCAAAGGGCTGGAAGTAGGCTTTACAAAACCATAGAGTGAGATTTTGTTGCCTGAAGTAAATCCGTATCCGATCCCAAGATTGATGTCAATCAAAAAGATGTCATCAAAAATCCATTGACGACCCCCATAGACCAAAAGCCCAAGTCCGACCACGCTGACCCTCTCCTTTACTTGGGTCAGTCCATTGTTTGGATCCCATATACTATTGACCTGGTCATATGAATGGATTGTAAATACAGCACTCGGGCGAATATAGTACCCTTTCATAATGTGTGATCTTCTCATATTTGAAAACACATAGTCCGGCACAGAGATAAATTTAAATCCGGCTCCTATAAATATTCCTGCCGGCCGTGAGTTTTCATCGCTTGTAAGGTCAAATCCGACCCCGGGGATTCCCAGCCACCCTTCAAAAGTCCTTCCCGGTCGGCGGACTCTCTCATACTTTAAAATCAGATTATCATTTAAGGGGGCGAAAAAATCAAATTTGACTGCCTGGGTTTTTTGTCCGTAAAAAAACTCCTCCGCTTGGATACCTCCGTCTTTAGACTGATCCATGGAAATTCGGGTACCGTCTTCCATGGCGATTTCGATGATTTTATATTTTTCGATGGTGAAGATGGCAGCATCATCCTTGACAGGATAATTTTTGTATTTTACTGCATCGACCCCCACTTCTACGACTTTGCACTTGATGAAGCTCTTGTCTTTAAGATGAATGTAGTCTTGTGCATTCACTCCGGTTAGCAGATAAAATGCTGCAATGAGATGGGTGATATGTGTTTTCACAGAAGAATGTTTGACATTGTAAATAAACGACGATTATCCTTGCGGTGGTTAGCCGGAAATAAAAAAAGCTGCATGAGCAGCTTTTATGAAGTACCGAAGGTGGGACTCGAACCCACACGGATCGCTCCACACGCCCCTGAAACGTGCGTGTCTACCAATTCCACCACTTCGGCTCAAAACGGAACG
>CALFUW010000097.1 GCA_937929815.1 uncultured Flavobacteriales bacterium
AATATGGTGGTACACCCAGACTTCAGACGTCTGCTGACACAACTCAATGATCCTCGCAAAGGCAAATTGCTTTATAGAAAACCCTTTACAGCTGATACCATACCCGGATTAGTACTAAGCGATATCGGGTCGCCTTTTGCACTCATTCCATATGAAGAAGTCCATTTTATGAGGGCAGAAATATTTGTTCGTCAAGGTCAGACAGCCCAGGCGCAGTCGGAACTTTCATCCGCAATTCAGGAGAATTTCCGCCGAATAATGGGTCAGGATTACGATGCAGATACCGCAAATGCATTTATTGCACAACATGCCACACTTAATGGTGATCTGTCGTCAGACCTCAACAAGGTAATGGTGCAGAAGCATATTGCCATGTTCACACATCACGAACCTTACACAGATTACCGGCGTACGGGATTTCCATCTTTGAATCCTCATCCCAACGGGACAAATCCTCAAAATCCAAATGGACAAATACCTCGCAGACTCATCTATCCGCAAATCGAACGACTCAACAATAAAAACTTTCCTCAACCCGCACCTGATATGCAAACGCGCTTTTGGTGGGATGAATGATCAAATTAGTGGCTTAATTGCCGGTTAAATGACCCACTTTCTCTCTCAGATGAATGGCTTCTTTTGGTTTACTATATGGATGAATGCTCATACATAGATCATTTTGATGGAACTTAAATTGTGTATTCCATAAGTGTCAAATCCAGTCCGGCGTTTTTTTAAAAGAGGATTAAATAAAGGCGTATATCCATACAAAAAATGCATGCATATCCTTACATTGAAAGATGGAATAATTTTATTGCAGTTTTGATTTTGAGGTGATTTTTTCGCCATGCTTCACAGCGCATCCGGCACATCCTGTCGATTTTTTGGAAAAAGAGAGCTTTTGAACCAAAAATACCAAAGCTGCTGCCAATGAAATATAAACCAAAAAATCCTGAATCATCTCATTTGATTATCTGATAAACAATCAGCGATATCATGTAAGCCAGTGAACTCATACCAAACAATTGAATTAACGGCCATTTCCAGGAATTTGTTTCACGTTTGACGATTGCAAGAGTACTAATACACTGCATCGCAAAAGCGTAAAACAATAACAGTGAGACTCCGGTCGCAAAACTGAATACCGGACTACCGTCATCTCGTTTTTCCATTTTCATTCGATTTCGGACGGTATCAAAACTGTTTTCTGCATCACCGACGCTGTAGATGGTTGCCAAGGTGCCTACAAACACTTCCCTGGCCGCAAAAGAACTTAACAAGGCAATCCCTATCTTCCAGTCATAGCCTAGAGGTCTGATGAGCGGTTCGATGGACTTGCCCAATATTCCGAGATAGGAGTTTTCCAGAAGTACAGACGCATGTGTGATCTGATGGTCCTGTTGGACTCCAAATTCAGGTGACAGATCCGTCGATGATTGAGCCAATAACTTGTAACTTTGAAATTGACGCCCACCATGAGATGCAAGAAACCAAAGTATGACCGATATAGACAAAATGATTTTTCCGGCCTCGAGGACAAACGACCGGGTTTTATCCCAGACCGAATACAAGACATTTCTTACCAACGGCAGCTGGTATTCCGGTAGCTCGATGACGAAGACATCGCCATGCTCTCTTTTCAATATTTTATTTAACACAAGGGCTGACAGAAATGCCATCAGAAAGCCAAGCATATAAAGACCCATTAGCACAAGGCCTTGAACATTAAAAAGGCCGAAATACGATTTTTTGGGTATAATCAATGCTATGAGAATGGTATAAACCGGGAGTCTGGCTGAGCACGTGGTAAACGGAATCACCAAAATGGTAATGAGCCGTTCACGCCAGTTTTCAATATTTCGAGTAGACAGGACTGCCGGGATTGCACATGCAGTGCCTGATATTAACGGCAGTACACTTTTACCGCTCATTCCGTACCGGCGCATGATTTTATCCATGAGAAACACAGCCCTGCTCATGTATCCGGTTTCTTCGAGCAGAGAAATGAAGAAGATGAGAACAGCAATTTGTGGTATAAATATGACAATGCCACTGATGCCGGGAATAATGCCATCGGTAATCAAATCCGTGAATCGACCCTCCGGCAAAATGTTGCCCAACCAGCCTCCAAATGCTGCAAACTGACGGTCAATCCAATCCATGGGAGCACTGGTCCATGCAAAAAGGGATTGAAAAATGAGAAGTAGAATGCCTGAAAAAATGATGTAGCCCAATACAGGGTGGATGAGAATCTGGTCCAGTCTTGCCCGGAGGTCAGTGCCTTGCAGTCTGTCTATTTTGTAGGAAGTTTGCAAGACTTCCTGGATTTTCTTGTATCGGACTATGGTTTCACGCTGCACAATCCGCTTGAGATCCTGAATTTCATTGCGAATCTCATGAAGGTTTAGGCGTTGGGTCGAGGTAAGAAAATCTACCTGCTCTTTATGAGAAAGCATCAACCATATCTTATAAGGATTGAATTCCGGAAATGCACTTTGAATTTTTTCTAATGGCAGGTGCTTTGTGATTTCTGCCATTTCTGCCATTTCTGTTATCGGAGGGGTATCAAATTCGGTGTTATGAGCTATGATTTGTTTTAGTTCGTTGATACCTGTGTTTTTGCGGGTGCTAATGGCTACTACAGGCACTTTGAGCAGAGTGCTCAGAGTGTGGATATTGATGGTTATGCCTTTTCTTGCAACCTTGTCCATCATATTAATCGCCAGAATGACCGGGATTCCGAGATCCTTGATTTGTGAAAAGAGAAAAAGATTTCGTTTCAGGTTTTCGGCCTCGGCCACATAAATTACCAGATCCGGGTAATCGGGATTTTTTTCGTTAAGCAGGATATTATAAGCGATCTTTTCATCCTCAGAAGTGGGATGAAGAGAGTATGAACCCGGCAAGTCCAGGATGACCGCTTGCAAATCGTCGGAAATTGTCGCTAAGCCTTCTTTTTTCTCAACGGTGATGCCCGGATAATTGCCGACCTTATGTCTAAGACCTGTGAGAAGATTAAAAAGCGATGTCTTTCCGGTATTTGGATTGCCGGCAAGGGCTATTTTCAACTTTTTCTTCAACGATCAGCCAGAATTTTCAGATACGACTCTGTGTAGGATCACACTGCAATTGCATCTTGAATATCCATGCTCACCGGTATCATATGGGCGGTATCCTTGCGGATGATGTATTGACTACCATTGATGCTGATACAAATAGGATCGCTAAATGGTGCCTTTCGGACCAACGTTATGGCATTCCCCGGCAGGCATCCCATTTCCAACAATTTCAGGGGAATGTTTTCAAATCCCTTTTCACAGATTACTCCTGTCTGGCCGGCCTCTAAACACGCTACCGTCTTCATTTATTTAGACTTATTTTAAACAGCAAAAATAGAATCGGTCAAAATAGGAGAATATGACAAAAATTGGATTTAACGTTTTTTGTTGTTTTTTTTTTAAAAAAATATCAGAGTCAATTTTTGGTGCTCTGAAGGCGATATGCTCGGGTACCTTGTCAGTATACAAAGAAAAGATATCGGTCCATGTTCAGGTTTTTTTGTGTAATGATTGCCGTGTACACATTTGTGGTCACTCCATCAAATTGAGTCCACACCGGACGAATCTGTCCCTTCCATGCATCGATGTGGATATAATCTCCAAAAAAAACCTGATCAGATACCTTAACAGGATCTTTATTGACAATCTGTTGATTCCAGATCCTTCCACCATTGTTGCTCCACTGAAGCACGACGCGGTACTCGGGTTTTTCAGTCTGAATCTGTTCGTAGTACATGATATAAAGGTTGCCGTTGGATTGATCTACACAGCCTGTCACCGCAAAACGCGCCAGGTTTTTGTCTCCGGTACTGAGAGTAGTTGGAGGGCTCCATTCACCATTTTTGTTCTCACTTTTCGAAAACATTACGTGATATTCTCTGCTTTTTGGATCCCAATCGATCCATGTGAGGTAAAGATTATTTCTGTGAATGCCTGCTGAGGCATCAGCCATGAGAAATGGCATCCCGTTGGCTCGTTTCAATCCCGGTACGCTCATGCTCCATCCACCCCGATGTGGGAAAATGAATTTTTCCCGGTCGAGCCAGGTCTTGCCGTTATCGTGTGAAAAATTGATCCAAAGACTGTCGTTTCGGCTCCACACCACAAATACAGAGCTGTCAGCCGTCACAGCCGGGACAGCGCCTTCGGCAGTTGCACTGCTGTCCAAACAATCACCTGGATAAGTGGATATCGGGACAGCTGGTGCCCAATGGTTGCCCCCGTCTACGGACTTTGAGTACATGATGAATGTTTTGTGGGAGGTATCTGCACTATTGTACCGATCAAACTGAGTCCACGATACATGCAGAGTATGTTTCTCAGGGTGTGCTACTGCCCAGGGTTTATCTTGTTTTTTGGGCGGATTAAATCCAATAAAGGCTCCTGCCGTCCAGTTATTACCATGGTCTGAAGAGGATTGCACTACGATTCTGTCCAGAATTTCATCACTTTTCCAGTTCATACCCGTAGGATCGGATAGGTGAAAGTAGTGAAAGTCTCCTCTGTAGTCAGCTATCAAAACCGGATCTCCCCATACACCGTACAGCGACTTATGCTGCTTTCCTTTCCAGGTTTTTCCGCCGTCGCTGCTGTAAAAAATACCGTCAAGCACTGTGCCGATTACCATCTTAGAAGGGTCTTTTCTGCTGATGGCAATGGAAGGTTCGCAAGTGCCTAATTTGCTTTGATAATCTACATTTACAAGGATATTGCGAGGCTGGGCTAAGGTCAGAAATCCAAAAAGGATGCTGAGCAGAGAGAAGAATGTGTTTTTCATGTAGAATTAATTCAAAAATTAAAGATTAAAAATAGATAAATCCCAGGTCAATGTGGGATGAATGAGCAATTTTCCTTTTCTGACCTGCAGAGGTGAAGGAATGTTATTTTCAAATAAACCTCCTGTGCCCAACCCTTGAGGCATATTGGGCAGCTGGGTCACCACCCATTGGCTGATGGCATTAAGTCCAACGTTGCTTTCCAGCGAGCTTGTAACCCACCAATCTATTCCATTTGATTTCGCCAGTTTTATCCACTCTTCAGAGGCTTTAAATCCGCCTAACAGAGTAGGCTTAATGATAAGATAGTCCGGAGTGATGATGTTGATGAGTTCTTTTTTCATCTTTAGTTCAGTGATACCGATCAATTCTTCATCCAAAGCAATGGGTATAGGGCTTTCGGCACAGATACTGGCCATTTCTTCCCATTGGCCCGGTTTGATAGGCTGTTCGATAGAATGAATTTCAAATTCGCTCAGGCGATTGAGTTTTTCACGGGCTTCCTTAGGGGTCCAGGCGCCATTGGCGTCGAGTCTGAGCTGAATTTCTGTGGAGTCTAATTTTTTGCGAAGTTCTTTGATCAGTTTCAATTCTTCTGCCCAATCGATACCCCCGACCTTCATTTTTAGTATGGTAAAACCCTCGTCTATAAGGCGGTCGATCTGTGATTGCATGTGTTGAGCTTCGTTCATCCACACAAGACCATTGATGGGAATACCGGCTCTGCCCGATGTGAATACGGATGGATACAGCATCATCGGATGCTCACAGTCTATGCTTTTCATAGCCATCTCATAGCCGAAATAGAGTGCGGGAAAGTGTTTAAGGGCAGATTTTATTCTTTTCTCATCGTCGTTTATGTGATCTTTCAGCCACTGGAGTTTAGCCTCCCAAAGGGCAATGTGATCTGCACTCAGGCCGGGAATCGGGGCAGCCTCTCCAATGCCTATGAATCCTTCTTCTTCGATGATCAGATACCACACCTGGCGGTCTGTCATCGGTCCGCGGCTGGTTCGGGCATCAAATTTAAATTTAAGAGTGTGAGGAATGATTTTTAATACTTTCATTGTGGCAAAGTGTTTACATATTAATACCAAAACCTAACAGAAGAACAAACAAAAGTGTCAGCAGCGCCACCTTCTTTAGTTCAGAATCATAGGCCTTGGTATGGGTGGTTTTTAGCACCGAAATGCAGTGGGATAATGCAGCAGGCAGTACAAGAAGGTAAAGAAATGAGTAGCTGCCGTATCCGCAGAACTGAATAAACAGTGCGGTGAGAATCATGGGCACTGTGACGAGAAAAATATGATAATATTTTGAACCCTTAAAGCCAAGTAGGTTGGCAATAGTGTGCTTTCCGCTGGCAAGATCAGTGTCGAGATCGCGCATATTGTTCAGATTGAGGACAGCTGAGGCAAGCATACCAGCCGACAATCCCGGTATCAGCACGCAGTTGTTCCAATATTTGGTCTGCAAAAAGTAGCTTCCGCCCACGGCCACAAACCCAAAAAAAATGATGACGAAGAATTCTCCCAGCCGTCTGTAGCCATACGCAAAAGTCCCGTATGTATAGCTCACAGCAGCCCACATACTGGATGCTGCCAACAACAGAAAAAAGATAAAAATCCAGGTCGAGACTTCCCGAAGGGCAATATGCAGCAATAAAACCCCTGAAACAAGGGAGAGAAATCCGGTAACTAAAATGGCAACTTTCATCGCGCCGGACGAAATCAATCCCGAGGCAACCATACGGGCCTCTCCAACCCGATGGGCATCAGCTCCTGACAGAGCGTCTCCAAGGTCGTTTGCAAAATTGCTGAGCACCTGAAATAAAATTGCCGTCAGCACTGAAAGCGAGAAGATAAGCCAGTCGATTTGGGTTTCGACCCGGGCTATGAGTGTACCCAATAATATTCCGCTCAAAGAGAGAGGCAAGGTGCGCAAGCGGGCTGCTGCAATCCAGGAGGAAATCATAGTACCTTCGAACGGAAGCAAAGAAACATAAAAACCCCATGAAGTACAGAAAAAACATTTCCTAAAATATAGAACCCTCTGCAGGAAATTTGTTAATTATTTGGTGCCCCCTTGTTTACCCAGGAGCGGATTTTTTTAAGTTCGCAGTCAGGCAATTTGATGCCGGAAGGAGGCATGGCATAGAATCCCGGCAAATGAAAGACGGAACCGACCAATCTGCCGTTGTCTGCCACTGTTTTTACGCCCTGGTAGGTGTTGAGAACGACTCCTCCTGAGGGGGCGGACACGGAATGACACGACACACAATAGTTTTGCAAGACGGGTTGTATATCTTTGGTGTACGAAACATCCGAAGTGTCGCAATTCGTTGCATCCGCACAGCCGGCCACATTGGCTGCGCCTCTGTCAATCCATTGTATCATCAAATCTATAAAATCCCGGCTCATTGGAGCTGCAGGAGGAGGAGGCATTCGGTCGTTATCGTCATTGTCGAGCATTACCTTTATGATTTTTGATCCTTTGCCGTTGCCGGGCTTTACAGCGCGCATAATCCCCCTGTAGGTTGTAAAATCATATCCATCTGCTGCAGTCGTTGCATCGTGACATCCGGCATTAGTACAATTGGCTTGTATGACAGGCAGTATCTCCGATTCGAAACAAATGGATTTCAGGTCTTCTTCGTTGCGCCGGGTACATTGAACAAATGAAATCGTTGCCAGGCAAAATAGAATTCCCTTTATGCGTGCGCTCTTCATGAAGTCATATTTTTGGGGATTGAATGGTGAAAACTCTCGATATATTGAACCCAAAATAAATTTCTCCATCGAGCCAGTTGCCGGCTGTCTGTGTCATCCATATTGGGTCTGAGAGGCCACGACTATTGGTCACGTGTAGTTGAAAAACATGTCCTCCGGTTTCGATGTCAAAGCCCAGGCTCAGCGCATTGTTAAAGGGTTGTGTTTGCATTCCGTCCCAGCTCAGATTGCGGTTAATCATTGGGGTATATTCGGCATTGACCGTCACTCGCCGGTTGATTTTGTACCGTCCTCCGATGGTCAGTGTGGCCACTGAATTAGGCTGCTGATTTGATTGACGCAGATTGTAGTGTACCATTGCAGGAGCGATCAGTATGGAGAGATTTTCGCCGGATTTGTGCGAAAAGAGGATCTGATTTACATAGATAAGCCGGTCTGTCACAAGCCGTTCAAGTCCGTCATTTGGCCAGCGGCTTCCTATGTAATTGGCACTTCCATAGAAAGTAATGCCCACTGGCCAACCATTTTTAACCTGTCGTACGACCGGCGCTTTGTACCAGGCATCGTACATCTTGAAGAGGCTTGCGCGCCCCAATCCTACATTGAGCCAGGAGAGCGGTGAGTAGTCGAGACTGACACGTACCTGGGCATTGTCCAGGCCAAAGAAGTTGTGAAAAAAGTCATTGTTAAAACTCCCAAAGCGATGCAAAATCATAAACTGCATGACTCCTTTAGCCGGAATTTCATTGCTCTGATTGTTGATCACCTTTGTGCCTTTGAATGTAGCAAATACGTATTCCTTTCCGGCCTTTTTATCTATTGTATTCTCTTCGAGCAGGTCTAATAAATCGCTTTGTGCCGATAGGCTCAGACCAAGGAATAAAAGCCCCACGGCTGTATATCCTTTCTTCATTTATTGGGTACCTCTTTCAATTCGACCTGAAAATCCACATCGATCACTTTAGCCACTTTATCCTCTACCAATTTGGGTATTTTAATGTCGTGGTCCGCGCAGGCTACTCCAAAGGATGAGGTGATGATGATGACACCATCGCGGATTTCGAGTTCTGCATCGTCCTCTCTGGATTTTGGAATATCGCGGATTGTAAGAGTACCTGCAAGTTTCACCTTGTGCTTTCCGTTTTTCGAGAAATCGATCCGCGAGTGATCAGCGATGATTCCTCTGTATGTGGCACGTGGAAACCTGTCGCTTTCCATGTAATTTTCGTTAAAGTGCTCTTGCATGAGCGCTTTTCGGAAAGTGAAGTTTTTAATCAGTACGGTAAAGACGATTTCCCCGGTTTGTAAATCCAGGGCACAGGCCATCGAGCGATTTACAGCTTCTACATCATCATCTACTTTCGCATTGCTTTTGAAATGGACATACCCGTTGCGCGTCATATATTTCTGTGCAGTACTCTCACTGCCGGCAAGATACAGGATGAGTGAAAGCAGCAGCAATGTGCAGGTTTTGAAAGAATCAGTCATGGTTTTTCAGAAATTTATGATGGTTGTTTGTTTGAAGTATAAAATGTGAACCTCCGGGTCTATCAGGTCTTCTTCCATACCCGTAAACTCTGCCCGCACCTTGCATGCTTCACCGGATTGTACGGTTGATGCATTCACCCTGTGATCCAATTGGGCATTAATGAATACTTTTGGTCTGTCCAGCTCCATCAACAGATAGCCCCCACCCGATGGCAATGTAGTTATTTCATTCACAATCCATTGAAATTCAATAATATTTCCAATGTACTTATCCGGGTTTTCATTTATTTTTTTAAACAACACTTCCACTTCTTCCGGTGTATAAGCGGTGTAGTCAGGCATTACATGTGCGAGGTTTTTTACCGGTTTGTAATAGAGATACAGCCCGATTCCGGCGAATACTAACCCAACGCATAAAAAGATGATCAGCAATTTTTTCACATGTTTTGAAATTTTAGGGTATTAAATTTTATAGTGTGATTACCGCGCTTCAAACGTTTTCAATGATGAATTAATTCTCTGTAAAAATTTAGTGTCCACGTTGTGACAAAAGTAATTGTTTAAAGTGAAAATGAAACGACTTCAAAAAGATAATTATCCTGATCTGCCAGCAGATAGAAGGAAATTTAATAATTGTTATATTTTCTTTAATTAATTGAGAATAAATTGGTATTTACAAGTTATAACGGACTTTTGCAGAGATGCTTAGGATAACCTAAGGTTTAGGTTTATCAATAATATTTCTATCATGAAAACATTATATCTTATCCGTCACGCAAAATCAAGCTGGGACTTTGACAACATTCCCGACCTGGACAGACCTCTCAACGGCCGAGGTGTAAACGATGCCTACGAATCGGCTAAGTATCTGAGAGAAAATGGAGAAATGCCCGACCTTATCGTCAGTAGTCCCGCGACCCGCGCCTTGCACACTGCAATGATTTTTTCGCGTTCGTTTGGGATTCCATTTTCAAAGATTCAAATTGAAAATCAATTATATGACGCTCCTCACTGGCAAATCCGGGACGTGATCAAACGCATCGATAATGCTTACAATACTGTAATGGTCTTTGCTCACAATCCCGGAATTACCGATTTCGTCAATCACGCCATCAATCACCACATCGACAATGTGCCAACCACAGGTATTGCATGTCTGGTATATCATACTGATGACTGGGCTGAAATAGATTCCAAAGCCGATCTCAGGTTTTTTGATTACCCCAAAAAACGTCGGAAAATCTAATTTTGATAGATGAATAAGAAAAAGAAAAAAGAGCTGTTACAAGTTGACCGGTATATACCCAGAGATGTCAGTTGGTTGGATTTTAACGCTCGGGTACTTCAGGAAGCGGCTGACCCAACGGTTCCGTTGGTAGAAAGACTCAGGTTTATCGGGATTTTTTCAAACAATCTGGATGAATTCTTCAGAGTGCGCTATGCGACTATTAAACGCATGAGTATGTTTGGCAAAAAGGCAAGCCGTGAGTTAGGTGGATTTCCTCCTGACAAACTCCTTCAGACGATCAGCCATATTGCCAACGAACAACAACAGGAAGCAGAGGCCATCTATGAATCGCTTATCAAAGAGCTCGGTGATAAAAACATTTCAATCATAGATGAAAAAAATCTGACCTCAGGACAGAAAGAATTTATCCGACAATTTTTTATTGACAAGGTTAGCCCGGCAGTTTTTACGTTGATTCTGAATCCGAAGAGACCGTTTCCACAACTCACAGACAAGTCCATCTACCTCGCAATTAAAGCCGAAAATCAGTCAGATACAAGTAAAAATTTTTTTGCACTGATCGAATTGCCTACCGACTACATCGGCCG
>CALFUW010000098.1 GCA_937929815.1 uncultured Flavobacteriales bacterium
GACGATAATACCGAAAATTCCCAAAACGAATAGCACAAGAGATTGAGCTACTATAACACTCAAAATGTTACTTCTCAGCCGACTTCTTAAAAAATTTTGTGCCATAGGTATCATTTAATCCACTCCGGGAGATCATCGCTGTTTTGCTTTCTGCGGTATTCGTCGCAGTTTGTGATGATGGAAATGGGCTCTTGAGGCGATTCAAAATCTGACCGGCTGATTTTAAGTGCGGGATCTGCATAGCATTTTTTCATAAAAAGTGCCCATACAGGCATAGCTGCTGTAGCCCCTTGTCCGAAGTAGGTCGATCGAAAGTGCGCTGACCGATCTTCACAACCCACCCATGCTCCAGCCACCAAATTCGGAACCATGCCCACAAACCAGCCATCACTGTTGTTTTGAGTTGTTCCGGTTTTGCCGGCAATAGGATTGTCGAATGCCCAGGGAAAACCGGTGACCACATTATCCAAATAACTTCCGCTCCTGCTTCTCAAGCGTGCACCTGTGCCAAATTGGGTCACTGCCTTTAAGATATCCAACATTACATATGCAACTTCTTCACTCATGACCTCACGCGTAAATGGCTCAAATTCAGTGAGTGTAAGGCCATTTTTATCTTCAATCCGCAAGACTACGACCGGCTCGGTATATGTGCCCTTATTGGCAAAGGTAGTATAGGCGCCTACCAGCTCATATACACTTAGATCCATGGTGCCAAGCGCAATAGAGGGTGCTTCTGGCACTTCGCTCTTAATTCCGATATCGCGGCACAGCTGTACGACACTGGCCGGTCCGATTTGCTTCATCAGAAAGGTACTTACGGTGTTTTTGCTTTCTGCAAGAGCGCGTTTCAGCGTAATCATTCCTTGGTATTTGTCATCTGAGTTGGACGGACACCAATCCTTCAGCAGACCGTACATACCGGCTTCAATGCAAATACGCGCGTCAGGCACTTCAAAACAAGGACTGTATTTCTTTTCTTTTATAGCTGTAGCATATAAAAAGGGCTTAAATGTGGAACCTACCTGCCTTTTGGCCTGATATACATTGTCAAACTTGAAATGTTTGAAATTAATCCCCCCGACCCAGGCTTTTATAAATCCTGTCTGAGGTTCTACGGCCATAAATCCCGATTGATAAAAGGATTTGTAGTATCGAATGGAGTCTAGGGGCGATAGGATAGTATCAATCTCACCATTCCATGAAAAAATTTGCATGGGTATGGGAGTTTGAAAATTTTTCATGATCGAATCCTGACTTATACCCAAAGAATTCAGGTTTTTATAACGTTCGCTGCGCTTTACCGCACGCATCATCAGATCCTGGATTTCCTTTTCGGTAAGTTTCACAAATGGAAAATCCCGTCGGCTCCCTTCCCGTGCAAAGAATACACGCTGATAATTAGAAATGTGCTCACCTACAGCCTCTTCGGCATATTTCTGCATTCGGGAGTCGATAGTCGTGTACACCTTCAATCCATCGGTGTAAATATTGTACATAGAGCCATCGGGTTTGCGGTTGTTTTTGACCCATTCTGATAGAAAAAGGCGAATATGCTCCCTGAGGTAAGACGCAAGCCCCTCGACGTGGCTCTGCTTTCGGAACTTTATGCTCAGCGGGATTTCTTTGATGCTGTCCAACTCATCAAGGGTGATAAAATTGTTTCGATACATCTGCTTAAGCACCACATTTCTTCTCTGAAGGGCTCTCTCAGGAAACCGCATCGGGTTGAAAAACGAGGGATTTTTTGCCATGCCGATCAAGAGTGCGGCCTCATGTATATCCAGTTCCTTTGGCTTTTTATCAAAATAGATTTGTGAGGCAGACTCGATCCCAACAGCCTGATAAAGAAAATCAAATTGATTGAGATACATGGCCAGAATTTCCTGTTTTGAATAGTGCCGTTCGATCCGCAGAGCGATGATCCATTCTTTGCCTTTTTGTATAATACGCTCTACAATATTGCCGGGAGGGTCGTGAAAGAGCATTTTTGCCAGCTGCTGAGTGATGGTGCTCCCTCCACCGGCTTTGCCAAATAAAACGACTGCCCTTACAAGTGCTTTGAAGTCAATGCCTGAGTGACTGTAAAATCGCTCGTCTTCGGTGGCTACCAATGCATTGACCAGATGTGGGCTAAGATCTTCAAATTCAGCATGCGTACGATTTTCCTTATAAAATTTTCCAAGTACTACTCCGTCTAGGGATATGATCTGAGTGGCCAGATTGCTTTTTGGATTTTCAATTTCCTCAAAACCAGGTAGAGACCCAAAAAATCCAAGTGAGATAGCCGATACAAATATTAAAACCAAAGAAAATAAAACCCCTATTACGAGCCAAAAAAGTCTAATGTATCGAGTGGTATTTTTTATTTTTTTTATCATTAGCTACTTTTAGTTTATTTCGGTTATCAATATTCCTACTTTGGATACTCCGGGCAGAGAATCAATCCGCATAAGGTGCTGAAGACATAGGGAATAATACCCTGGGTTTTTAAACTTAAGAGGTCCCCTTCCTACTAAGTTTTCTAATTTCTTTTGGCCCGAAAATCCTTTTCCGGTCATTTTTCCAAGGGGGTCAAAGAGGATGTAGTTTGCGGTATCTCCATATTCTTTTTTTGAATCATACAAAATTTGTCTTTCCAGGTAAAGATTGGAGAAGGGATATTGATCTGTGTAATACAACACGGTTTTGATGGTAAATACCTTTGACGTATCCTCTACGAAAAACGTGAAACGGAATATAGAATCTTTGTGCATGGGCTGATCCATGGTGACCAGGTCCATGTGGTAAACATTTCTCTCCGTGCACTGTGCCAAAAGCATAACAGTAATGATGTAGCCAACTAAAAAAATCAGACGGCCTGTAAGGGTGATATTATTTTTAAACGTTTTAAGAGTCTTGTAGATTGAAAATGTAATTCCGGTATCTGACTTAGGCACCCGGCTCAAAAGATTCATTTATTTTTCGGTTTTTTTGCGAAGTTCTTATTTTTTTTCTTTTGATTTTTCCTTTTTGGCCGCGCAACCCCTTGGTCTATTAATGTTTTGTCTGAGGTCAGTTCCTCTGGTTTTGAGAGTACCGGGAGTGTTTCTGATGATTGGTTTT
Organism: uncultured Flavobacteriales bacterium; assembly: GCA_937929815.1. Lineage (GTDB taxonomy): Bacteria > Bacteroidota > Bacteroidia > Flavobacteriales > Schleiferiaceae > Thermaurantimonas. The sequence goes on from CALFUW010000098.1 coordinate 3,106, forward strand.
CTGTTAGCGACTCAAGACTTTCGGGCATCTGATTACGCTTATTGTCTTCGAGGGTTTTTAAAACTTTTTCCAGGGGAATTCCGTGCCAATGTGCAGTATTTTGTGAGTAAGCATACCACAGGATGCGTCTGAAAATATCTACTTTTAAGAGGACGCCTTCTCCGGCTTTGGTTTTAAGCACCTGATTGTAGTCGGGGAATTCTTTAATAGCCTCCAAGTATGAATCCAGTTCATAATTGAGGCAGCATTTTAACTTCCCACACTGGCCGGCGAGCTTCTGAGGATTTAAAGAGAGTTGCTGATAGCGGGCAGCTGAGGTATTGACAGCTCTGAAGTCTGTGAGCCAGGTGGAGCAGCACAATTCGCGCCCGCACGTACCTATGCCTCCCAGGCGGGCGGCTTCTTGCCGAAGTCCGATTTGGCGCATCTCGATCCGAATTCCGAATGAAGAAGCCATGTCTTTGATGAGGTTTCGGAAATCTACGCGTTCGTCAGCAGTGTAGTAAAATGTGGCTTTACTGCCGTCGGCCTGAAACTCCACATCGGAAATTTTCATTCGGAGGCCATGTTTTCTGGCTAATTCACGGGTTCTGACTTTTAGCTCATCTTCCCGCTGCTGGTGCTTGCTCCAGATGGCTATGTCCTTTTGGGTAGCTTTCCGTATTATTTTTTGTTTTACTTCTACCACATCGGTTTTTTGTTTCCGACGTATTTGTAATCTTACCAGCTCACCAGCCAAAGAAACCACTCCTATATCATAACCTTGTGAAGCTTCTACCACCACAATATCTCCGATGTACAGGCTTAATCCATCCGCATTGGAATAAAATTCCTTCCTCGTACCCTTAAAACGCACTTCTACAATCTTACATGTATTCAATTCGTTGAGTTCCGTCATATTGGCAAGCCAGTCGAATATGGGCAATTTATTGCATCCTCCGCTGGCGCAACTACCGTTGCTTCGACATCCCTTGGGGGTTCCATTGATCGGCTTGCTGCATGATGCACATCCCATATCTTTCAGATTAATCCACGCAAAGGTAAACAACAGCATTCCCTAAGCCGGAATCCATGCTACTATAAATATTGCAAAGCGTTAACAATTTCAAAAAATCTGATTATTAATTAAATATCCTGTTTCAGGAATCCCAAGTAAATAACTTTGCCTCTTGTTTTTCAAAATTTAAACATGGTAGCCATCAAAGAATTTGAAGAAAAATCCCCTGAAATCGTATTTGAATGGAATGATCCGGAGTCCGAAGCCCGCGGTTGGGTAGTCATTAATTCACTTAAAGGTGGAGCTGCAGGTGGCGGAACAAGAATGCGCAAAGGCCTTACAAAAAACGAGGTGCTCTCCCTTGCCAAAACCATGGAAATAAAATTTGCTGTAGCCGGTCCGGAGATCGGTGGTGCTAAGTCCGGAATTGATTTTGATCCATCTGATCCACGGAAGCATGAAGTGCTCGGCCGATGGTTTAAAGCTATTCTCCCTCTTTTAAAAAATTACTATGGAACCGGAGGTGACCTAAACATCGACGAAAAAGAGGAAGTCATTCCGATAACCTACCGTCTGGGACTTCAGCATCCGCAGGAAGGAATATTGGTAGGACACTTTAAGCCAGATGAGGTAAATAAAGTTAAAAAAATCAAAAATCTTCAAATAGGGGTAATACTGCCGGTGACATCAGACCCGATAAGACCAAAGATAAGCCGCATTCTTACGGTATCAGATCTTATAACCGGCTATGGTGTAGCAGAATCCGTAAAACATTATTACAGAATTTACACCCATTCATCCCTGGCCGGTAAAAGGGCAATAATACAGGGATGGGGCAATGTCGGGGCATCTGCTGCCTACTATCTGGCTACTTATGGTGTAAAAATTGTTGGAATCATCGATCGAATGGGTGGGTTGATTTGTACGGAAGGCTTTTCATTTGAAGAAGTTTCAGAACTATTCGAGAATAAAACCAATAACCAGCTCAATGCTGTAAATATGATGGATTTTGAAGCGATTAACAAGGTCATTTGGAGTGTAGGTGCTGAAATTTTTATTCCAGCTGCCGCTTCCAGACTGGTAAGTGAGGACCAACTCGATCAGTTAATTCATTCAGGACTGGAGGTCATTACATGTGGAGCAAATGTGCCCTTTGCCGATTCGGAAATTTTTTTAGGACCGATCGCATCTAAGGCGGATCATTCTATAAGTCTGATTCCAGATTTTGTAGCAAACTGCGGAATGGCAAGAACTTTTGCCTACCTGATGAGTGATCATGCACACGTGGATGACAAAAGCATCTTTAAAGATGTATCTGACCGGATCAAATTCATTCTTGAGAAGTGTCACTCGATAAATCATCTAAGGGTTGGTATCACAAGATCGGCCTTTTTACTGGCACTATCATCCAATACCGAAATATGCATATCTGAATGATGGAATACATTATCATTTTCATTTTTATTGTAGGATACACGGCAATAGCTCTGGAACACAAACTTCATATCAACAAAGCAGCTACGGCACTTGTAACCGGAGTGATATGCTGGGCACTCTATGCACTATCTGCTTCCCAACTGGTAAGCTGGCCCGATGTAGCCCACCATCTCGGATTGACATCTGACCAACCCGACAAGGAAAAAATGCTCGAATACATATCTGACTATCAGCTTCTTGAGCATTTGTCTGAAATTGCCAGCATTTTGTTTTTCCTGATTGGGGCGATGACCATCGTCGAGACGATAGATGCTCACGGTGGCTTTTCGATCATTACCAACAGAATAAGCACTACCAGTCGATTGTCGCTGATGTGGCTAGTGTGTGGACTTACTTTTTTTATGAGCGCAGCTCTTGACAATCTTACCACGACCATTGTCATGGCATCTCTGGTGCGCAAAATGGTAGCAAATTACAAAGACCGATGGCTTTTTGCGGGAATGATCGTGATCTCAGCAAATGCTGGAGGAGCATGGTCTCCCATCGGCGATGTTACCACCACCATGCTCTGGATTGGAAAACAGATTACTACGGTAAGAATCATAACAATGGTGATCTTGCCAAGTATGGTGTGTGCTCTTGTGCCCTTACTGCTGCTGACACGCACGCTAAAAGGAAATATCAGCCATCCGGAAATTAAATCTTCGGCTGGACATAGCTATCTGGCAGTCAAGCCACACGAAAAGAAAATCATATTTGTAGGCGGGATTCTTCTTTTACTATTTGTTCCGGTTTTTAAGGCCATTACACATCTGCCGCCTTTTATGGGAATGATGTTAAGTCTTGGGATTATGTGGATTGCCACAGAAATACTGCATAGCAAAAAACCCTTTGCCGTGCAAAGAGAGCTTTCCGTTATTGGTGTGATACGAAAAATCGATATGGCATCTGTATTGTTTTTTCTAGGGATTCTGCTCGCTGTCGGAAGTTTACAAAGTGTGGGAACTCTGAGTCACCTCGCATCTTTTCTGGATCATACCATTGGGATCGACCACAAATTAGGCATTATCTTACTAGCATTGACCATAGGAGTATTGTCTAGTCTTGTGGACAATGTCCCCTTAGTGGCTGCTGCCATGGGGATGTATCCTATACAGCCAAGTACATACTTTGAGCAAGATGGGCTTTTCTGGGAGTTTTTGGCCTATTCTGCAGGTACCGGTGGCAGCGCCCTGATAATTGGATCGGCAGCGGGTGTTGCCGTTATGGGTATTGAGCGCATCACCTTTGCCTGGTATTTTCGGAAGATTGCCCCCCTTGCTCTCATAGGTTATTTGGCGGGGGCGTTGGTGTATGTGCTTCAATACAATATTTTTCATTAACAGGTAGTTTCATTCTTAGTTAGCAGAATTGTTGATAAACTAATCAATCTCATTTTCGCATCCATTATATGTTTGTCAATTAAAAAGTTAAAAATGCTTTTTCAGATAAATACAGGTGTAGCACCGGTATCTCAATCCGCTAACGTCGAGCCGGTTCAAAAGACACTTTCAGTTATCGAGTTAGTAACCAGTGGGGGATTGGGAGGCATTATTATAATGTCCATATTGTTCTTGCTATTTTCCATAGCGTTATATATATTTTTCGAGAGATATCAATCCATTTCGAAGGCCGGAAAGTTGGATCAAAGTTTTATCAGCTCGATAAAATCACAAGTTTCAGCTGGAAAGTTAGACTCTGCAAAAGCGATGTGCCTTGCGGCCAATACACCGGTAGCCCGAATGATCGAAAAGGGCATCAGCAGGATCGGCAGACCTCTGAAAGACATAGCTGCAGCGATTGAAAATACTGGAAAAATCGAAGTGCTTCAACTTGAGAAAAATCTTGCCTTGCTAGCCACCATATCAGGGGCTGCACCCATGATAGGATTTCTTGGTACGGTGATTGGGATGATCCTGGCATTTCACGAAATGGCAGCCGCCGGAGGACAGATTCGCGTGGATATGCTGGCAGAAGGCATTTACACGGCCATGACCACTACGGTCGCCGGATTGATTGTAGGTATTGTTGCTTACATGAGCTACAATATCCTTGTATCAAAGGTCAATAATGTTGTCTATCAGATGGAAGTCAATGCGACAGAATTTTTAGATTTGTTAAATGAAGAGGTATAACTAATTCAATGGACTTAAGAGGTAGAAATAAAATAAGTGCAGATTTTAGCATGGCCAGCATGACGGATATTGTATTTCTACTTCTCATTTTCTTTATGCTTACTTCTACATTGGTCACAACCAGTGCCCTTGATTTAATTTTGCCCAAAAGCAAGGCCGAAACAGTAAAAAAACAAGACATTACTGTCACAATCAAAAAGGATCTTAAAGTATTGGTCAATGACAAACCAGTATCCGAAGAATCTCTTGAATCGGAATTGCTAAATCTTACACGCGGGAAGGAATCTCCAGTGCTGATCCTCCTGGCAGACGAAAGTGTACCAACCGGTAAGGTGGTGAAGGTCATGGACATCGCCTACCGTAACCGAATGAAAATGGTGCTTGCTACAGATCCAAAATAAGATGTATGAAGTGGCCAAAAACAAAAGAAGAAAAGAAGTCATTGATCATCACATTGATAATCAATGCCATACTCTTCATTTTGTTTTTTTTTGTTGGCCTTACATATCTGGACCCAAAACCTGAAGAGGGCATTGCCATTCAATTTGGCTTTAATGCCGATGCCGGGGGTCCCTCTCGTGTAGAAAATATTCAGAATCAACAGCAACGGATCACAACCCCACCAATTACCTCCCAAACAGAAATTGAAGAGATAAAATCTCCAACTCAAGACATAGATGATGCCCCGGCAGTATCGCAAAACCGTAAAGAAAAAAAAACACCCCAGCCTCAGAATCCCACCCGTAAGGAAACACCTCAGCCAACGGAGCAAAACCAACAACAAATCGACCAAAGGCTTCAAAATATTATCAACAATCCAAATAGAGGAACAACAGGCCAAAGCGGTTCAGGGTCTCAGGCTGGTGCACAGGGTTCGCCAATTAGTACCTCTGAATCAGGTAATACAGCAGGTAGTGGTACCGGAGGAGGTTCAAGCGGCACGGGTTATTTTTTGGGTGGACGCACTGCACAAGTCAAACCAAAACCAGACTACAACTGCCCTGAAACAGGAAGAATCGTAGTGCGTATCAAAGTAGATCAGAATGGAAATGTGATTGAAGCCACACCGGGAGTAAGTTTTCAAAGTTACTCAACAAACGTCTTTTCGGAATGCCTGAACCGAAATGCCAGAGAAGCAGCCATGCGCACGAAATGGAGTTCTGATCCAGACGCTCCGGACGAACAGGTTGGTTTTATAATTTATGAGTTTAGGAAGAACTAATTGAATA
>CALFUW010000099.1 GCA_937929815.1 uncultured Flavobacteriales bacterium
GGGGTTTTGAGGCGAGCTATTTTGAGCTTGTTGTCTGTTTGATTGGCTTTCATCTTTCCTGTACTTCCCGTATTGCATTACTTTTTTAAAGTCGCCTGTTGTAGTGACCAGAACCCAACCGTTTTGCTCTGAAAAAACATATTTGCTGCCATCCGGAGAAATTTCAATATCGTAAATTGAATAATACATATCAGCCGGTAAAACATCTTTTAACCGATTGTCGTAAACATTCCATATTTTTGACTTACTCTTGTATTCGGAGGAGGTCATAATTTTACGGCTTTGAATATCATAAACAGAAAACGTCAAAGCAGTTCCTATGCTAATTATATATCGATTATTCTGGCTTAAAAAGTGATGACAACATTGTATATTTGGATTTGTGAGACTACTGACCCAATCGTAAAGCTCTCCTGTTTTCAGATTGATAAACTTGTAGGTATTTTCATATACAAATGCCAGCGTATCTGAAACAGCAAGTATGTTTGACAAACCAATGGTTTGAATTTCTGTATTAGATTTGAGATGATAGATTAAGTAGTCCCTCATGCGTTTCTTTTTATTGTACTTTTTTCTGATATACAGGTAATCAGTATTGACAGGGAAGATTTCATCACCACTACGCATCTTTACTTTTACAGATTCAACATTCCCATTTTCTGCATTTAAGAGATACACAATTTTCTTTTTACTATCGGCGAGAACAAAAGTTTTTTTTGACCTGTCAAACACAAATTTTTGAGGTGCAAATCTTTCTTTACCTCTCTTGTTGTTTAACTCAATTTTGAAATCAGATATTTTCTTAAATTCTTTGAAATAATTGTGATGATATACACCCGAACGATTAATGAGAACGTTTTGATCCAGATACAGGAGATTATAAATCAATTTGGAATCAAATCTATATCTTTCCTGAAATGGTTCGTCTTTGCTTAAATCAAATCTGACAACTTCTTCTCCGTTCCGAACGACAAATTCATTGTCATTGATAAAAAATATGTGTTTGAGGTAATATTCGCTTACATAATTATCAATATTTTTAAAAATCTGCCCACACAGCCCGGGAGCTTGAAAGATTATTAGAATAACAGCAGCTAACCGCAAGTATTTTTTCATAATATGCAATATTTGTGCATACGATGCTATGCTGTACTACTGCATATGCAGTATATGTTTTTTGCCGTTTGAAAGGTGCGGTCATGTGAAAACACGGATAGCATTATGAATGAAACATTGGAAAAGAGGTGTGAACAATTGAGATCTAAACCGTTCGCATTCTCTCACACGCCCGTGCGTTTTCTGATTCCGAGTTTTTCCATAAATGTGACTTCAATGGAATAGACCCCATACTCCTCGCACACACGGCCACGGAGATGATACACCCCCTTTCCCCGAAAGGGATATTGCATTGCTATCTGAGGGAAGTGCACACTATCCGCCCAGTAGCCATCTATATCGATCCAGGTGCCAAAGTACATGCGCTCGCCCTTAGATGTGCGGGTGGGCTTGATGGTGACCAGATATCCGTAGAAGTCCACCTCCTGTCCAATGTACTGCGGCAAATCACTTGACCTTAGGAGTTCGGCGGGAACCCCGACAGCGAGATCAAAAGGAGAACAGAGCGGAAAACCAAGCAGTTCGATCTGGTCATAGGCCTCCTCGATAGGATCGGTTTCGAACGTTGGAAGAGTGAAGTCAACAGTGGGCTCTCTGAATAATGCCATTTGCACATTATTGGGCTTTTCGCCTGTCAGGAGCCAATGCGCCTGCCAATAGAGTGTTTTCTTGTCTTTCCCTGTAAATCGGAAGGCGCCGGCTTTGATAAGGATTTTTAGTTGCTCCAATCCCGGGCATACCCGGCGGTAAAAGTTTTCCAGACTGGTATAGGGACCCTCTTTGCTGCGCTCGGCGAGAAGGCGCTCCATGAGAGGAGTCTCTATGGATTTGATCAAACCCAGACCAAGCCAGAGCGTGTATCCGTCGATACGCGTGAGGTCGATGCTGTGATTGACGCAAGGAGGTTGCACATCAGCCCCGAGCATTCGGGCCTCGTGAATGTACATTTCAGTGCTGTAGAATCCTCCGAAATTGTTGATCACGGCACACATAAATTCCAAAGGGTAATGTGCTCTAAGATAGAGACTTTGATAACTCTCGACAGCAAAACTGGCCGAATGCCCCTTAGCGAAGGAATACCCTGCAAAGCTCTCAATCTGTCGCCAGATTTCGGCAGCCTCTTGATCGGGATACCCTTTGTGGCGACAATTTTCGAAGAATCGGCTTTTGACCCGCTCAAACTCTTCGCGCGAACGGTACTTGCCGCTCATGCCCCGTCGCAATACATCGGCTTCTGCAAGGGTGAGTCCTGCATAGTAGTGTGCTACTTTGATGACATCTTCCTGATAAACCATGACCCCAAATGTCTCGGGCATGATCTCATACAAGACCGGGTGCGCATCCCTGCGTGCCTCCGGAAACCGATACCGGCGGATGTATTCGCGCATCATGCCACTGCGCGCTACACCTGGCCGGATGATGCTGCTGGCAGCTACCAGGCTGATGTAGTCGGTACAGCCCATCTTTTTGAGCAGTTGACGCATGGCCGGCGACTCTACATAAAAGGCTCCCATTGTACGTCCTTCACTGAGCATTCGGCCGATGGCCGGATCGGCTTTGAAGCGCGGGATATCATGTATATCGATTGACTCACCGCGATTTTGGCGCACCAGCTCTACAGCATCTCGTATGTGGCCAAGACCGCGCTGGCTGAGTATGTCAAACTTATAAAGTCCGACATCTTCAGAGATATACATATCAAACATGGTCGTAGGTAGGCCTTTAGGGGGTACAAAAGTGGGAGTGTACCAGCACATCGGCTTATCGGATATAAGTACTCCCCCTGCATGTACGGTCAGGTGGTTTGGATAATCGTGCATATGCTGAGAATAGCGAAGAATGATGCGTCCGATGTCATCGAGCGTATTTGCAGACAGATCACCCTCTGCCAGCCGATCGATTTCCGGCTTGGGCAGGCCGAAGACTTTGCCAAGCTCGCGCACCACCGCTTTGTACTGAAAGGTGCTGACGGCAGCCAGAAGGGCCGTATGCCGCGTGCCGTGACGCTCGAACATATAGGAGAGCACATTATCCCGGTCGCGCCAGCTGAAATCCAGG
>CALFUW010000100.1 GCA_937929815.1 uncultured Flavobacteriales bacterium
AGACAATGCGCTCAACCACATCATCAATGCGGCAAGGTCTTATGAGCTCTTTCTGAAAACAGAAAGCCCGGAATACATTTGGCAAAAACTTTCAGATATCAAAGCTTCAGATATCCAGGAGGCAGCTGGCAGATATCTGAATCCTGACAATCTCTCAACCCTTATCTTTGAGTCGGAATGAATCCTAATCTCAACCCAGAGCGCAATCGCTTTGCTGCCGAAGAGCTAGAGATAGAGCGCAAACTACGGCCAGCCACATTTGATGACTTTGCCGGTCAGGATGCTGTAGTTGAAAATTTGAGGGTTTTTGTTGCAGCGGCCAATCAGCGCGGAGAGGCCCTTGACCATGTACTCCTGCATGGTCCCCCGGGCCTGGGCAAGACAACTCTGGCCAACATCATCGCAAATGAGCTGAAAGTAAATATCAAAATCACCTCCGGCCCTGTACTGGATAAACCCGGTGACCTTGCAGGACTACTTACAGGATTGGAACAGCGAGATGTTTTATTTATAGACGAAATCCACCGTCTGTCGCCTGTTGTGGAAGAATACCTGTATTCGGCAATGGAGGATTTCAAAATCGATATCATGATCGATTCAGGGCCGGCGGCTCGCAGCATTCAGATTCAGATTAATCCATTTACACTCATTGGTGCTACCACGCGCAGCGGCCTTCTCACAAGTCCTCTGCGAGCGCGGTTTGGTATCAACTCCCGATTGCAATATTATTCTACAGAACTTCTATCGACCATCGTAGAACGTAGTGCACATATACTCGGGGTATTAATTCAGCCCGATGCTGCCGTCGAAATTGCCCGTCGCTCGCGAGGGACACCCCGGATTGCCAATGCTCTTCTGCGTAGAGTGAGAGATTTTGCACAGATTAAAGGCGACGGAAACATTAACCTTGAAATTACCCGCTATGCGCTCAATGCCTTGCAGGTTGACGAAAACGGTCTCGATGAAATGGACAACCGCATCTTATCGGCCATTATCGAAAAATTTAATGGTGGCCCTGTAGGAATCAATACTCTTGCCACCGCCGTGGGCGAACAAGCCGGTACAATCGAAGAGGTCTATGAACCCTACCTGATTCAAGAAGGCTTTATTGCCCGTACTAGCCGCGGACGGATTGCCATGGACAAAGCCTTCCGGCATCTTGGTAAAAAGCCCCCCGGCTCAAACCTTCCTTTGCTCTTCGATCTTGATAATGTCTGATGATAGGGGTATCTGATTGTACTTAGGTTGTATCATCCTTTACATTAGCCCTTTGACCTCATTATGTAGTTGGGTGTTTTTATATTCACTCGTTGATTCCAGCGCTGTCAAGAGCAGTTGGTATTCTTGGCGCCGGCATGACCCTTTGTCATAGTTAGACTAAAAAAATCAGCTCATCACTAAAAAGGGAAAATGCACGGCGTTTTCTCAATCGGAATCCAAAGGTGGTTACATTCGCATTACCAAGTTCTGCGCTTGCCGCAGTACACACAACGGGATTGCAACAAAACTTCTATATCACCCGGAGGTGCCTATGAAAACCATCGTTTCACAAAGATCCTCCATCTGGGTATTTTTTTTTAAATGGGTGATCTCCAGACCAGCCTTGTACAAAAGAAATTTAGGTTTCCACCCTCCTGATTTTATAGTCCAATGCCGCTACAATCAGCGTCATGATCGGGCTGATCAGGCTAAATAAAGCAAAAGGCATGTAGGCTGTCGTTGCAACTCCCAGAACTCCCGAATGATAAGCACCACATGTATTCCAGGGTATTAATACTGAGGTCACAGTACCGCTGTCCTCCAGGGTGCGACTTAGATTCTCCGGAGCCAAACCTTTGTCTCTAAATGCCTTCGAATACATCTTGCCGGGAATAACCAGCGATAAGTACTGATCACTGGCACTAAAATTTACAAACAACGTGGTGCCCACTGTGGCAGAAAACAGTGAAAATTCCGACCGTGCAAATGACATTATAGCGTGTGTGATCCTAGACAGAAATCCACTGGCCTCCATGGCCCCACCAAAACACATGGCTGAAACAATTAGCCAGACCGTGTTGAGCATGCCGGCCATTCCACCGGTGGTTAGCAGATCATCCAGCTCCGACATACCGGTTACAATTTCATGTTTGACAGTCAGTACCCGAATTAGTATTTTGGTCTGTTCGACGGCGTTTAAACCACTCAACTGATGTCCGCGTTGAAAAAGCAAACTCACCAGCAGACCACCAAAAATTCCTACAAATATTGCAGGTATGCTGGGAAACCTCTTCGCAATTAGCACGATCACTAGACCAGGTATTAGAAGCAACCAACCTGATATGTGAAAGGATTCTGTAAGTGCAGCGACCATCTCATTGGATAAATCACCCAGTGGAGTTTCCCTGGATTGGAAAACTGAAATAATTGAAAAGGCAGCAAGGGATAGTCCATAGCTCGGAAAAGTGGTAATGGTCATGTATCGTATGTGTGTGGTCAGATCTGTGCCCGCCACAGCAGGTGCGAGGTTGGTTGTGTCGGATAAAGGGCTCATCTTGTCGCCGAAATAAGCACCCGTCAGAATAGCACCCGCAGTGATTGCCGAGTTGATACCCAGGGAGTTACCAATGCCCATCAATGCAATTCCCACAGTGGCTGTAGTGCTCCATGAGCTACCGGTAGACAGCGAAACAACAGACGACACAACGACCGCTAGCGGAAGAAAAAAACGTGGAGATAAAATTTTTAGACCATAGTAAATCATTGTAGGTACAATACCACTAAAGGTCCAAATGGCTGCCAATGAACCAATCAACAATAAAATAAAAATGGCCGGGCTGCTCTGTTGTATGTTTTTTGCTATTTTATCCATGATCTCAGACCATGTGACTCCAAAGCAATGCGCCAGTCCAAAAGTCAAAAATGTACAAAAGATCAGTATTATCTGATTGCTTCCACCTAAGGCGTCGTCTCCACTTACAAATAAAACATTGATAGACAGCAACATAATTAAGACTGTAACCGGGAGAAGCGCAGTGATTAACGGTATTCGATCGATTTTCAACTGATTTTTTACAGACAAATTAAATTGATTCTGAAATCAAAATCGAAATTTAACTGTTTTATACATTGAAATTCCTTGAGATTATCGAAATTTGCGTTAGTGTGCATAATACACTTACTAGGGTGCAACAGGAAAAAACACACTTACTATGGTACAATACGAAATTGAAAATCCCAACACTCTGTCCGGTAACAAAATATTGATTTTTGAGAATGACGAAGTAAACCAACTTCTCCTTAAAATCATTTTGGAAAACAATGATTTACAACCGGAAATTATACACAATTATGAAACGCTATACCAAAAAATAAAAAGCCACTCCTATGAATTGCTCCTTTTGGATATGGAGAATAAAAATCCTTCCTCATTCGAAATCATTGATACCATCCGAAAAGAAATTAAATCAGATATACCCGTGATTGGTCTCTCGACGAAAGATTACCGTGGCAGAGCTATCTATCATGGAATCAATGTATTATTACAACGACCCATCGAAAATCGCACTTTGATGCACCACATCATGAGAGTTATCTACGGAAACTCCCGGTATAAAAATCCTATCACCGTCACGATTTAGTAAAATCTGCTCTCCATCCATCATTACGACGCAGATCTTTTCACCCATATTTAGATCAGCTTGATAAAATCCAAGTTTAGGATTTTTGCTAAAATAATTCGGATTAAACCGTACCAAAAGTGTATCGCTACTATTGAGCTTTAATCTGACTTCAAGAGGATTTTGTATCCATTCAATTCGCGATTCATCGAGTCCTTTTGATTTCAAATATTTTGAAATAGAGAAAGTGATTTTGTCCCGAAAGGCCTGATCTTTATTATATACAATTGCTCCAAAACCTGAATCCATATACAATAAAAATACTGGCGCATTGTGCACCGAATACAATTCGAGTTTCAGTACATTTTTCGATAAATAATGCGAGTGCACTATCGAATTTATCAGAAAAATCACTACCAATATCAGACTCGTAAATAGATATATCTTTTTCCGATATACACATCCAATCGAACCTAAAATAGTGAAAGCCATACATAACAGAAATTGAGTATCTGATATATAAATGTCAGTGATAGTAGACAAAGGAGCACTTTGAATACATTCTGTTAAATAGTTATTTAATCGAATGACCAATGAGGGAATGATACCAAAAGGACGTATTTCCGGTACAAAAACAGATATTACAGCAGTGGGAAAACCAATAAATAAAGCAAGCGTTACCAAAGGAATGGCATAAATATTTGCAAGAAAAAACCATGTTGGAAATTTAGAAAAATAATATATCGCGAATGGCATCGTAAACACTTGAGCTGCCACAGATACAGACAAAAGTTCACTAATTTTCTTCAATAAAATGTGTGAAGAGAAATCAAGTATTTTATTTATAAATTTAGCAGTTGTTACAATGCCAAAAACTGCTGAGTAACTCAATTGAAAACCAATATCTGAAAGCATAAAGGGTGAACAGGATAATATTACCAATGCAGACAAGCATAGCGAGTGGTAAATACCAGTTTTTCGCCTTAATGCCAATCCGGTCTGAATAAAGGTAAACATAGTAGCTGCTCTTATGACAGAGGGGGAGAGTCCTGTAAACAAAGCATAAAACCATAAAGAACCAATCACAAATACTGCTTGAAATATTCGATACCTGCTCCCGAAAAAAAACGATAAAAAATAAGATACTAACAAATAAATCAAACCTGTATGCAGACCTGATACCGCAAGGACGTGTATAATACCTGTATCAGAATACGCAGTGCGGGTGGATTCACTGAGATAGTCTTTGGTGCCTGTAAGCAATGCGATTAATACTTCTTTGTCTTTGGGATCACCGGGCCATTTTTTTATGACTTCTACCATGGTTTGATTTATCTTCCATGCTATTTTGAAAAGATTAAATTGCTCTCTCTTCTCAACCTTTACAATCGAGGTAGGACGGATGTAAGACTGATGTGTGATACCCTTACTCAAAAAGTATTTTGCAGGTGAAAAAGCATATGGAATTTTAATATCTCTAACCGGCGTGAAAGTACTGGAACACACCAATAGATCTCCGGGTAAAATACTGTCTGTAAAGCTATCTTTGGGAAGATAAAGAATAGATCTGAACAGAGGATTTCCTAAAGTATCTACTATCAATCCCTTAAGCTGAATATCGGTTTCTTTCTTCTTGAGAATTCGCTCAACTTTAACAACGGATAAGCTGGAGAATTCATCTTTGTACCTGCTTATTTTCTGAAATTCGATTGAATATAAAATTATTCCCAATACATAAAAGGCAAAAAATCCCCACATTCCCCTATTTTGCCTGTTCAATATGTAAAGAAAAAAAAGCAAAAGAAAAATACCTATCCAATACTCAAAAAATTCATTCAGAGTATATGCTTGGGCAGTCAGAAGCCCTGCAATAAAAGAAAATGTGATTTTAAAAAGCCAATGGTGGGGCCTCGGTGTATAGGAGTCTGTAACTGTGGAGGCTTTCAAACTTTATATTTTCATAGTAAAAATAAATGATATCACGATATTCAAAACCTTGAGAAGCCATATTTATGGCGCCTTCCTGAGACATTCCGACACCGTGGCCGTTTCCTCTGCCCTTTAGTATATAATAATCACCTTCCGGCCGTATATCGAAAAATGTAGACCTAAGCTGAAAATGAAATCTTAAGTCCCTTAAGGGAAAAGATTTGCCGTTAAAATAAAAGTGATTCAATCGGGTAGGCTGAGTGAACGAATCGATTGCATCTACCAAATCTTTTGTAATTTGTACTTGAAGTTTGCGGGCGATATACTCCTGCACTTCCTTTTTCGGCAGACGCTTGACCCATTCATAGGAACTCATGCCCTCGGAGTATGGATCTTGTTTTGCTTTCAGGTTGGGTAGTTTTCGGTGCCAAGCATCTTCGGCACATACCGTATAACCTCCACTGTTTGCATGAAATGCAGCAAAAATCGGATCTCCTGTCTCCGAGTCTACCACTATGGTATCAAGTGTTTCTGCTACGGCCCGCTTTATTAATTCAGCATTTCGATAGTAAGCCCTGCTGTGATAGACTTGTGATGAAATATCATCTTTCAGATTATACCCCTCTTTGATATGTTTATTTTTGTTTCGTATTGCAAACGTGCGGGCTAATACCGCTTGTGCTTTAAAATACTCCAATTGATCCACATTTCCACCCTCAGATTCTACTACTCCAGCTACATATTGTTCTAAGTTGACCAGATTAACGGCTATAAGATTTTGATTTTGGGGCCATAGAAGGAGAGAACCGTCATACCATCGCTCTTTTTTGTTTACGTGAATCAAAAAATTCGATGATGTGTCTTCAGAACAAAAGGCTAAAGCATAGAATTTTCCGAGTGATTTTTTACCAACTTTAATATGTATATACTGACCTGTATTTTGAATGGAAAACAAGGTATTCTCCGATGTTGAATGCACTGTAAATATAGTATCGACAAGCTCACGATTCTGCCCCAGAGCTATGATGTGATACAACCCATTTTTAACTCTAAATAGACACTCAGAAAAATTCTCGTTACTAAACAAGCGGACCTTTATATCCCATGGTTGGCTGTGAATCCGATGGCATGAAAATATGATACATAGAATAATGAGGATACCGCTACGCATTTTTAGTCTTTTCGATATGATTGAATATTGCCGTTGCCGCTCTTTTAGATGCGCCTTTTCCTCCTAACTTTTCACGAAGTATCAGAAATTCTTCCTTTTGAGCATCTATTACTTTCTGATCTTTGAGAAGTTTTCGTACCCACTCCTCCACTTTGTAGACCGAACATTCGGATTGAATCAATTCTGGGACAGCTTTTTTGTTGAGTATGAGGTTTACAAGAGATATGTATTTGACTTTTACGAGACGTTTAGCTATCCAAAAGCTTACAGGACTACCCTTGTAAACCACTGCAAAAGGCACACCCAGGAGTGCTGTTTCCAGTGTGGCTGTACCTGAAGTTACGATAGCAGCCTTGGAGCGGTTTAGCAGCTGATAGGTTTTACCAAAGTGGAGTTCAATATTGGTAATATCAGATATATATAAGCCATAGATGTGTTCGTCTACTGAGGGAGCTCCTGCAACTACAAAAGAGTATTCAGGATTTCGGCGGGCAATTTCTGCCATCACTGGTAAGACATTGTGAACTTCCTGTAGTCTACTGCCCGGTAAAAAGGCAATATCGTAAGGCTTGTTTTGATTGATGATTGATGGATTTAGATAATCATCCAATGCATCATACAACGGGTGGCCAACATACTCAACTTTATAATTGTATTTCTCATAAAAATTTTTCTCAAAAGGTAATATAGTAATCATTAGATCAATATCCCTTTTGATTTGGTAAACCCTTCGCTCTTTCCATGCCCATATTTGCGGGCTTATGTAGTAAATGTTGAGGTATCCTTTTGCTTTGGCAAATTTTGCTATTCGCATATTAAAACCAGGGAAATCGATGTAGATAATCGCATCCGGTCGGTTTTGTGTAATCCACTTTTTACAATAGCTTAAATTTTTAAGAATTTTAGGAAGATTTTTCAATACTTCATAAAAGCCCATAAAGGCCATTTCTCGATAGTGAAGCAAAAGCTTTGCACCGGCTGCTGCCATTTTGTCACCTCCAAAACAGTAAAAAGTGCTTTCCGGATAAAATTCCCGAAGATTTTTTATCAGGTTTGCTCCGTGCAAATCACCTGAGGACTCTCCAGCTAACAAGAGAAAATTCATAGTTTTGGAGTATCCTACAAATAAATATTCAGCTCAAAATCCGGCCACAGAATCTTAAAAATTTTTTATAACAAATATTTGTGAATAACTGAGATAATCAACAGTATTAATGTGACCAAAAGTATACCTCGGGAAGTATGATCTTTTTGTTTGCGTAAAAACAGAAAAAAAAGACCCACATTGACAATAAGTCCCAGACTTATGACCTGAAAAAGAAGATTCTTGACCTCAAACTCTGTAAGAGTGACCTGGCCTGTCAACAATACCGGATATTTAAGAACCAATCCGAGTATACATAGAATGGGAGCCACAAGCGCGAGAAATCCACCTGCCATCAGGCTTCCTTGGGGGCGAATTTCTGAATTTCGAAATTCCATTTTGACATAGTTTGAAGCTGATTGTATGCCGTGAAGTCCACATTTATTGGTACAACGGAAATGAAGTAATTTTTTAATGCATACTCGTCGGTATCGGTACCCGGGTCGTGGTTTACAAACTGGCCGGAAAGCCAGAAATACCTGCGACCTCTCGGATCCGTGCGCACATCAATTTCCTCCTCCCAGATTGCATCAGCCTGGCGGCATATTCGCACTCCTCTGTAGTCTTGACCATTTACGACCTTCGGGATGTTGACATTCAGACAGATGCCTTTTGGCAGTCCGTGTTTCAAAACTATTTTTGAAATTACCCGAACCCATCGTTTAGCTTTCGAAAAATCGGCTTCCCAGGCATAGTCCAGAAGCGAAAAGCCAATGGATGGAATATTTTCTAGTGCCCCTTCTACAGCTGCCGACATCGTGCCACTGTAAATAACGTTGATAGACGAGTTTGATCCGTGATTAATGCCTGAAACAATCAGATCCGGCTTACGAGGCAGCAGGTAGGAAATGGCTAACTTGACACAATCTACCGGAGTTCCACTGCAGGCATATTCCTTCTGAGAACCATCATCTATCTTTATAGGGTCGCAACGAAGTGACGAATTGATCGTAATGGCATGCCCCATCCCTGACTGAGGCTTATCCGGCGCCACTACCACTACATCTCCAACTACACTCACCGCGTCAATAAGATTGCGAATACCCGGAGCGGTGATTCCATCATCATTGCAGACCAGAATCAGTGGTTTTTTCATTTCATTACTTAATGTCATGCAAAAATAGAGGATTTCAAAGTGAGCGGTCTGTGAGCAGGCATGCGATTTGTTATTTTTGTTCAAAAAAAATAAAAGCATATGATACTAATTCTGATTGTTTTTGCTGTTGTTGGTTATATTGTTCAACTTAAGCTAAAATCAAAATTTGAGAAATACAGCCGCGTGCCTGTAGCTGCGGGTCTTACCGGAGCCGAAGTAGCTGAGAAGATGCTTCACGACCATGGAATATATGATGTGAGAATAATAAGTGTTCCGGGGAAATTGACCGATCACTACAATCCTCTGGAGAAAACCGTAAATCTCTCTCCGGATGTGTACAACGGCCGATCTGTAGCCGCTGCCGCCGTAGCCGCTCATGAAGTTGGCCATGCAGTACAGCATGCCACTGCATACTCATGGCTTCAAATGCGTTCTGCATTGGTGCCGGTGGTGAGCTTTAGCAGCAGAATGCTCTCGTTTATATTTCTTTTTATGTTGTTTGGATCATTAATCGTAAATGCTTTCCCGATCCAAACTGTTCTGATTACGATCATAGTGCTGCAAGGTGCAATAACTTTATTTACCCTCATCACCCTGCCGGTAGAGTATGATGCTAGCAATAGAGCACTAATTTGGCTCGATAACGTAGGAATCACTTCTGCCCGTGAACATGAGATGGCTAAAGATGCTCTCAAATGGGCTGCAAATACCTATCTTGTAGCAGCACTTGCATCACTTGCCCAGCTGATGTATTACATTATGATATTCCTAAACAACAGAGATTAATTTCATACTTTTTTCTTTCGTGGTGAAGAGCTGTCCTGCATCGGACAGCTCTTCTACTTTTACAGGGTCATGGCGCCTTGTTTCTTTTCCGATTAATGAAATATTTAAGTATTTGTATTGTAGTTTTGACCCTGATTCAAGGTTTTTTCTTATAGAATTTAAACAGCCGTACCTGCATGGATAGGTTCTCTTTTTTAAACGCTGCGCACTTGCAGTTTTTCGAAGATTTATACAATCAATATTTAGAAAATCCTGACACCGTTGAGCCTTCGTGGAGGGCTTTTTTTCAGGGATTTGATTTTGCTAATGAATATGCAAATGGAACTACTGTCGACAAGGTTAGTGTGATAGAAAAAACTATATCAATACCCTCAGACACATCGCACCTGGTTAAGGAATTTCGAGTTATCGAACTTATCAACGCATACCGTCAGAGAGGTCATCTGTTTACAGAAACCAATCCTGTCCGTGCTCGTCGCAAATATTCGCCAACGCTCGATCTGGAAAATTTCGGGCTCGACGACTCCGATCTCAATACATCATTTGAGGCAGCACGCCAGCTTGGGATGCCAAGTGCAGCGCCTCTGAGGAGAATCATTGAGCATCTGAAAAATGTGTATTGCCGGTCTATTGGTGTGGAGTACATGTATATCCGGGATGTCGAACGCAGAAAGTGGATCATTGACCGGCTCAATGAAAATGAAAACCTCCCCAACTTCTCGACAGAACAAAAAAAACATATTCTGAGCAAACTCACCGAAGCCGTAGGCTTTGAAACCTTTCTGAATACCAAATTCGTCGGTCAAAAACGCTTCTCCGTAGAAGGAGCTGAATCACTAATCCCAGCACTCGATATGGCCATAAATCACGGGGCATATCTTGGAGTAAAAGAGGTTGTGATGGGTATGGCTCACCGCGGAAGGCTGAATGTGCTCACCAATATTTTCGGAAAGACCCAACGCGATATCTTCTCAGAATTTGAGGGTAAAGAATATGAGGATGAGGACTTTGATGGAGACGTGAAATATCACCTTGGATACAGCAGTATCAAAGTACTGGATGACAGCAAACAGATACGCCTCACCCTTGCTCCTAATCCTTCGCATCTGGAAGCAGTAAACGCTGTAGTAGAAGGTATAGCCCGTGCGCGAATAGACTACCAGCATCAGGGCGATATGTCGGCTTTGCTACCCATCTTGATTCACGGAGACGCGGCCATTGCCGCCCAGGGAATTGTGTACGAAGTCATCCAGATGGAAATGCTCGAAGGCTACAGAACGGGTGGAACAATACATTTTGTGATCAATAATCAGGTAGGCTTTACTACCAACTACCTCGACGCCCGGTCGAGTACCTACTGCACAGATGTAGCCAAAGTCATACTTGCACCGGTTTTTCACGTCAATGGAGATGACACAGAGGCTGTTGTACACGTTGCGAAATTTGCCATCGAATACAGGCAGCGATTCCTGCGCGACATCTTTATTGACTTGCTGTGCTACAGAAAGTACGGCCACAACGAGGGCGACGAACCTCGATTTACTCAACCACTTCTTTACAAGATCATTGCTAAACATCCTAACCCCAGAGATATATACATGAAAAAGCTCAAGGAAGAAGGGTTAGTGGATGAAGAATTTCTGAAAAAAATGGACGCTGACTTCAAGGCGATTCTTGAAATGCGCTACGATGAGTCGAAAAAAATCGAAAAAAACCGGATTACACCCTTTCTTGAAGAAGATTGGAAAGGCTTCAGAAAGGCAACCAGGGATGATTTTCAGTCTTCACCCGAAACAGGAGTCAGTCGCGAAAAACTGATGAAAGTTGCAAAGGCACTTACTTCTCTTCCTGAGAACAAAAAATTTTTTAATAAAGTACTTAGATTGGTCGAAGACCGCAGAAAAATGGTTGAGGAGCGAAATGCCCTGGACTGGGGTATGGCCGAACTTATGGCTTACGGTACCCTCCTACTCGACGGAATTCCAGTGCGAATATCCGGTGAAGATGTAGAGCGGGGTACCTTCTCCCACCGCCACGCAGTTATTTTGGTAGAAGATTCCGAGGAGGAGATTATTCAGCTAAATCATATACAACCCGGACAGGCGAGATTCGAAATTTACAACTCCCACCTGAGCGAATATGGCGTGCTAGGATTTGACTACGGATACGCTTTGGCCAGACCAAACCATTTGGTAATTTGGGAAGCGCAGTTTGGAGATTTTGCCAACGGAGCTCAAATAATCATCGACCAATTCATCTCTGCAGCAGAAGATAAGTGGGCTGTACAAAATGGTCTGGTAATGTACCTTCCTCACGGCTACGAAGGTCAGGGGGCTGAGCACTCGAGTGCCCGTTTAGAACGATTTTTACAACTCTGCGCACAACTTAATATGATTGTATGCAATCTGACTACTCCGGCACAACTCTTTCATATGCTGCGCCGGCAGTTTGCCTGGCCTTTCAGAAAGCCTGTCGTGCTTATGTCACCCAAATCACTCCTGCGTCATCCACATGCTACCAGCACATTGGAAGAATTGGAAAACGGCCACTTCATGGAGGTGATTGATGACCCCTTTATTGAAGATAAGACTAAGGTGACCAAATTAGTATTTATGTCAGGTAAGTTGTACTACGAGCTTCTTGAAGAGCGCGATAAAGAAAATCACCATGATACAGCTCTGATACGGATTGAACAACTCTATCCTCTTCCCGCAGCAATGATTGAAAGCATTATTCAATCCTATCCAAATGCGAGGAAAATAATATGGGCACAGGAAGAACCTGCCAATATGGGAGCTTACTATTACATGCGAATCAAATTCCCGGTAAAAGATTTCATAGTCGTGAGTCCTGCTGCAAGTGCAAGTCCTGCGAGTGGATCCCATCAGGCTTCAGTAGCCCTTCAAAAGCGCATCATCAAAAAAGTCTTTAGCATCTAACTATACATTTAAAAAAGTAATAACCCATGATATTAGAAATGAAAGTGCCCTCTCCGGGCGAATCCATCTCCGAAGTAGAAATAGCTCAGTGGCTGGTAAAAGACGGTGATTATGTGGAGAAAGATCAGGAAATAGCCGAGATAGACAGTGATAAAGCAACTCTTGCACTACCGGCTGAAGCCTCCGGCACAATCAAAATTCTGGTGCCGGAAGGCACAACCGTAGCCGTGGGTGATGTAGTATGTACCATTGACACTTCAGCGGTAAAATCGTCTGAAAAAGCACCTTCAAAATCCGAAACGGACAAACAGGCAGAAACTCTAAAAAAAGCTGAAGTTGAATCCGCAGCCAAACCCACTCCCAAACCTGAATCCGATTCCAAACCAACCTCCTATGCAGCCGGCGTACCTTCACCGGCGGCAAAAAAACTGATGGAAGAGACCGGAGTTACTCCTACTACAGGCAGCGGAAGAGACGGCCGGATCACAAAAGCAGATGTCATGAAGGCTGCCGAAGAGATAAAAGGCCGTGCATCAATGGGTACACCCGGAACGGGCAGTAGGCAGTCCGAACGCAAAAGAATGTCAGCCCTTCGTCGTAAACTCTCCGAACGCCTGGTGTCGGTCAAAAATGAAACGGCCATGCTTACTACCTTTAATGAGGTGGACATGAAAGCTATATTCGACCTTCGGGCTAAGTTTAAAGATGACTTTGCGGCCAGGCATGGAGTAGGTCTTGGCTTTATGTCATTTTTCACCAGAGCGTGCGTAAGCGCATTGAAAAGTTTTCCGCAAGTCAATTCTATGATCGACGGGGAGGAAATGGTGACTTTTGGCTACTGCGATATTTCAATCGCAGTGAGCGGGCCAAAAGGATTGATGGTGCCAGTACTCAGAAATGCTGAAAATATGTCTTTTGCCGGTGTGGAAAAGGAAATAAAACGCCTGGCCACCCGCGTGCGGGATGGTGTAATCACAGTGGATGAAATGACCGGCGGCACCTTTACCATAACCAACGGTGGAGTATTCGGCTCAATGCTTTCTACGCCGATTATCAATCCCCCGCAATCGGCAATTCTCGGTATGCACAACATCGTCGAGAGGCCGGTCGTGCGCGAAGGTCAGATCGTCGTACGCCCGGTGATGTATGTCGCGCTGAGCTATGACCATCGCATCATCGATGGCCGGGAATCCGTGGGCTTTCTCGTTCATGTGAAAGAATGTCTCGAAAACCCTATTGAAAAACTTATGAATAATGACCCGCACAAAGCGTTAGAATTGTAAGTCATGATCTACTTACGGCAGATTCTGAAACTGCTACGGACAGATTTTAGAATCGAATGGCGGGAAAAACACCAGTTTTTCTCACTGTTGCTTTACATCACATCTTCTTCATTCATCGCCTACATGATGCTGAAGTCAGATGTTGCTCCCCGGATATCGATATCGGTCTTTTGGATTGTTCTGGGATTTGGAGCCGTAACCATCACATCCAGAAGTCTGATTCGCGAAACTTCTCATCGCTTTGTATTTTACTACCAGATGACTCCGCCTACACTCCTGATTGTTTCTAAAATTCTTTTCAACTGCATCCTGCTCACTATTATCTCATGGTTTACAGCGTGGCTGTTTGATCTGCTTTTTCAGAACGGCTTTTCTATCAGATATCTGATAACCATCAGCACCCTCGGAGCATTGGCTTTTGGCACTACGCTTACACTTATTGCCGGTATCTCAGCTTCTGCGCAAGGCAATGCTGCCATCATGGCTGTATTATCATTTCCATTGATGCTGCCTCAACTCTTAATACTGATTCGAGTCAGTGAAGCCTTGCTGATCAGCGCGGAGAGTGGCAGATATATTTTAACTTCCTTACTGGTCGATGGTATAACATTGGTTTTAAGTATTGTGCTTTTTCAGTTTCTTTGGAAAGAATAAATTAGCCTGATGAAAGTTCAATTCAACATGTCGCTCCATGAGCCTCCGTTTCACATTCGGCTCGCCGTTAGCACACTGAGTTTTTTTTTAGCGTCTTATATTACCCCCGGAGTCCATTTGAGAGATATTCTTGCCGCTTTTATTGTTGCCCTTGTTTTGGGAATATTCAACATCACGATCAAGCCGCTTCTCATTCTGCTGACCTTACCCGTTACTCTGGTGACCTTTGGGATATTCCTTTTTGCGATTAATGCTATTGTTATACTTATTGCGGCTCAATTAGTGAGCGGTTTTGAGGTGAATGGCTTTTGGAGTGCTCTTCTGTATAGTTTTTTCGTCTCGCTTATCAGTGGCTTTCTTCATGGTCTGGCCCAGAATCTTGGAAAGCGACATAAAAACGATAAAACCAATTACTAATTAGTATTACCAATCTGTTTCTTTTTAAAGTCAATCAAAAATAAACTTCCGGGAATTCGACTTAAATTGTCCTGAACTGAACTAAGCAAACAGGCGAACTAGTTTTTTTGTGAATGGATGTTTTGGAGTGGTGGTGATGGTGCCACTCCATTCCTCTACAAATTCACCCCCGTACATTACCAATATGCGGTCGCAGAAGTAATCTGCAATGATCAGATTATGAGTGATAAACAAATAGCTGAGATGCAAGTGACGCTTCAAGTCGTTTAACAGGTTGATCACTACTGCCTGGACAGAGACATCAAGTGCGGCTACACTCTCATCCAGAACAAGCAGAGCCGGCCGCAATACCAATGCCCGTGCTATTGCAATGCGCTGCCTCTGTCCCCCGGAAAACCGGTGTGGATAGTCGTAAAATCTACTCCCGTCGATACCTGTAATTTTTAATATTTCTCTGGCTTCATTTTCAGCCTGAGTGCTTGACAGACCCTTTGCCAGGAGAGGTTCCATGACCTGTCGACCTATGGAGAGCTGTGGATTCAGACTGGAAAAAGGATCCTGAAACACCAGCTGTACCACATCAGCTCTTCTGCCCGGTGGATGGAAAAGGATGGAGCCGGCATCGGCTTTTTCTACTCCGCAGAGAATACGTGCCAGGGTGGACTTCCCGCAACCGGATGGACCTACTATTCCGACGGTTTCACCGGAATTGATCACCAGCGTAATGTCTTTTAATACAGTGCGCGTTGTGTTGTTTTGTACATATACCTTCTTAATGTTTTGGATATGCACGACAGGGCATATTCTGTCTTCACTAGGAGGCAATCCGGCAGAGGATTTTGACATATGCGGTGCTTTCCATTCCTCGTCCAGAAAGTCAGAAACTACCGGGAGATACTCTGGCTTATAGCCGATTCTGGGTTTTGAGAGCAATAATGCCTGTGTGTATGGGTGCTTAGGTGTACGATAGATTTCCCTTGTTTTACCGGTTTCCAAGACTTCTCCACGTCTGATGACCATTACTTTCTCACAAAGTGCGCCCACGAGGTCCAGGTCGTGACTTACAAAGATGAGCATGGTGTCATCTTTGTTGCAAAGATTTCGAATAAGGTCAAGAATTTCAGCCTGTACAAGCATGTCGAGTGCCGTGGTTGGCTCGTCAGCTATGAGCAATACCGGTTTTTTAATCATTGCCATTGCAATGACCACTCTCTGGCGTTGGCCGCCACTAAGCTGATGGGGGTATTTTTTAAATGTAGCGGTTGGGTCAGGCAGTTGTACCTTCTCCAGCCAGTCGAGGGTCATCTGTCTTTTTTGGGAAGTCGGCAGGTCGGAAGTTTCCAAAGCTTCCATGATCTGTTTTCCAATAATCATTGCAGGATTGAGAGCACTCATGGGCTCCTGAAATACGTAGCCTATATATCTTGCCCTGTCCCGTAGAGTGTTTTGGGTGTTCAACAGGACTTTTCTGTTTTTTGTCTCAAGAGTCAAATAGTCGGCCGAGACGCGTAACCCCGATGGCAAAAGTCCTGCTATTGCTTTACAAATCAATGACTTACCTGAACCACTTTCCCCTACCAAACCAAGCTTTTGACCTCCGGCCAATGAGAATGTCACCTCCTTGACCAGTGGCTGTGTAGCTTCGGATATCGTTACACAAAGGTTTTTTACCTCCAAGAGTACACTCATTTTTTAGAAAATATTAATCACTTTGCAGAATACAGGGTGTTGCAATTTTGTTGTATCAAGGAAGATTCAAATATCTTCATATTTCAGTCATTTCCATGAATTCGTCCAAAATGAACAGAAAGAATCTGCTACTCATTTCCCTTACAGCCATTGTGCTGATTGCAATTTATAGTATTGGGGGATACATCATGAGAGAACCAGAACGACTTCCGGTGTACAATCCGGCTGATCTAAATCCGGAATTGGTAGACAGTAGTCTCCGGCGTGTGGGAAGAAATTTTAAAACAGGATCTTTCAGCGTAGTCAATCACCTGGGAGATACCATTACAGAAAAATCTGTAGAAGGTAAAATTCGAGTAGTCAATTTTTTCTTCACGACCTGCCCTTCTATATGCATCGATATGACCCGCGAGTTGAAACGGGTTCAGGATGAATTTAAGGGCGATGCGAGATTGATACTTATGTCCCACACCGTTATGCCCGAAGTAGATTCGATACCTGTGCTTAGGCACTATGCAGAAATCAACGGCATAGACCCCTCGATCTGGTGGCTGGTACGAGCTGATGAGGGTGAGATCCAACGCCTTGCCCGAAAGGTATATTTTGCTGTGAAAGACGGATATGGTGAGGCTGATGATCACGGATTCATCCATACGGAAAATGTGGTGATTGTGGATACCCAGGGACGACTTCGCGGGTTTTACGACGGTACAGACGCAGAAGACATTCAAAGATTGATACACCACATCAAAATTCTGATGAAAGATGATACTCCAAGATATTAAAATATGTGAGAATGAACTTCACATCACCCATGACTTCATTCCGCCAAAAAAACCAGCCTTCAGATTGCAAAAATCTGCGACGGGCATTTAAGCATCTACTTCAAACTGATATCGGATCTTTCGGTAGTCAGCCTGAGAAAAAAAGGTAAGACATGTATCCCAAAGGTGATTTTTTACTTTGAGATAGGACTGATTTCTGGCTATTTTGATCAGAAAACGCATTCTGTAGTATGAGTTGACCCGTGCTACAGGTGGAAATTCAGGACCAATGACTGCAATATCCCGGATGTCTTTCAGTTTATTCGCCAGATGTGTTGCCGCTAACTGAACGGTTTTGAGATCCATATGACGCAGCGTCAGCTGAATCATTTTGACAAAGGGAGGATATAGAAATTGTTTTCGCTCTTCGGTCTGCCAGCTGTAGAAGGCTTTGTAATCATGAGCTGTAACAAAGGAGAGTATCGGGTGTGTGATGTTGTAGGCTTGAATATACACCTTTCCTTGTTCCCCGCTCCGTCCGCTCCGTCCGGCGACCTGCTCGAGTATCTGATAGGCGCGTTCGTGTGCGCGATATTCAGGAAAGTACAGCAATGCATCAGCATTGACCACTCCTACTACCTCGACCTTGCTGAAATTCAAACCTTTAGTTACCATTTGAGTCCCTACAAGTATATCTACATTTCCTGACTCCATATCTGTGAGAAGCTGAGCATACTTTTTCTTGCTTCTGGCAGTATCAAGATCAAGTCGCCCGATGCGCGCCGAGGGAAAGTATGCGTAGAGTTCGTCTTCGACTTGCTCCGTGCCGGCTCCCAACAGCTCCAGATGAACACTACCGCACACCATACAGGCAGTAGGTACCGGCTTCTCTCTGCCGCAGTAATGGCATTTCAACTTATGCACAGCCTTGTGAAAAGTGAGAGCGATGTCACAATGGTCACAGATGTAAATGTATCCGCAGTCTTGACATACAATCCGTGGAGAGTAGCCTCTGCGATTGATAAAAACAATGGATTGTTTCCCGCGGGAAAGTGCGCTCTCCATGGCATCAAGCATGGTCTGGCTAAAATTGCCGCGAAGTCTGTTTTGTTTTTTTTCAGATATGAGATTTATGAGCTTTACCTCGGGTAGGCTAAGACCCTCATACCGCTCGTGGAGTTCGACGAGTGTGTACTTTCCGGAGATTGCATTGAAATAGCTCTCCACTGATGGTGTCGCGCTGCCTAAGAGCACACGGGCGTTGTAAAGTGTGGCTAAATAAATAGCAGCATCGCGACCTTGATACCGCGGGTTGGGTGCATCCTGACGATAGGAGGCGTCGTGCTCTTCATCGATGATGGTCAGGCGCAGGTCGCAGTACGGTAGAAATAAAGCACTTCTGGCCCCGACGATCAGTCGGCCGCCAGGTTCTTGTTTTCGCACGGATTCCCAGACATCCGAACGCTCTTTGTCAGTCATGCGGCTGTGGTATAAGCTGATCCGATCGCCAAAAAATTGCCTGAGCCGCCCGATAAGCTGCGTGGTTAGAGCGATTTCAGGCACTAGCATCAGGCACTGACCGCCGGCCTTTTCTGCCTCTTTGAGTAGGTGAACATAGATTTCCGTTTTACCGCTGGATGTTACTCCGTGGAGGAGCACCGTTTTACCGGTGACAAATGAGCTAATTATCTGATCAAACGCTACTTTCTGTGCGGGTGTAAGATCAAAACCCGCCTTGCCGGCCCTGCCAGGGAGAGAAGACTCTTTTACTTCCGAGATTTGGAAGATCCCCTTCCTGACCAGGGATTCTAGAGAGGACACTCCGGCTTTTGCCTCATGCAGGAGTCTTTCCACAGTGATGTAGTCAGTACTGCTATGGAGCTTGTAGTAGGCTAAAATCAGATTTTGCTGGGTTGGAGACTTTTTGGTGAAATTTAGAATTTGAGTAATTTCCTCTTCCTTGTCCGATTGTAAGTGTACCACTTTAATCCACTTCTCCAGAGACTGGTGTCTGACCTTTTCTTTTATGATCAAATGGCCGGAGTCCACGAGCCTTCTAACCGCACGCACGGCAGAGGTTCCGATGTGTTTGACAACATCCTGGATGGTGCAATCGGGGTTGGAGCGCGTATATAGTAAAATTTCTGTTTCCTGCTCCGAAAGGTTATCGGGCCAATGGTCCGGATCGGGCAAGCAGTTGAGCCGGGTTTCACTCTCGAGTTTAAAACGTGATGGTAGTGCCACATTCATCACCTCTCCGGGAGTGCACATGTAGTACCGGGCCATCCACTCCCAAAACCGAATGACACGCATATCGTCCACTACGGGTCCCAAATCCTCTACAATGGGCTTGGGCAAGTGATTTTCAGGCGCTGTATTGTGGAGTTTTACAACTATTCCGGAATACAATTTTCTCTTTCCAAACGATACCACTACTCTGCTTCCGGGTCTTACACTATGTCGCAATTCCTCCGGAATTTCATAGGTAAATCCATAAGCCAAAGGTCTCGGCAAGAGAACTTCTGCGTACCTGTATGGAGTAGGGAGTTCCAAAAAACTCTAGTTTTTTAATGAAATTTCAAACGGAACTCTGTTGAGAATGCTTCTGCCGAGGGTTATTTCATCGGCGTATTGCAGTTCTTCACCCACAGCCACCCCCCTGGCCAAGGTGCTTATCTGGACATTCAGGTCTTTGGCCTTTTTAAACACATAGTATGCTGTGGTGTCTCCTTCGGCCGTAGATGGCAGGGCGATGATTACTTCATTTGCATTCAGCCGTGCCACTCTGTCCGCAAGATCTGAAATCTGAATTTCCGAAGGCCCGATGCCGGCTATGGGATTGATCAATCCCCCAAGGACGTGGTAGAGACCCCGGTACTGACCTGTATTTTCAATAGCTAAAACATCACGGACATCTTCCACTACACAGATTTTCGTCCGGTCACGATGAGGATCTGCACAGATTTGACATATTTCAGCTTCGCAAATGTTGTGACACTGAACGCATTTTTTTGTCTCGGTCACCAATGCTACAATAGATTCTGCGAGTTGCAAGCCTGAATCTTTACTTCTGCTGAGCAGATACAAAGCCAGGCGCAAAGCCGTTCTGCGGCCAATTCCGGGAAGTTTTGCAATCTCTGTTACAGCATTTTCAAGTACCCGCGAAGGAAGTGTTTGGTCAATCATGGAGAGCCTTTATAGGAAAGGATATATCATTTTACATCCTGCAAATTAAAAAAAAAGCATGAGTACCTCTTTGAATTGAGTTTATTAATTGTTCAGAAGTAAAGTTTCAACCCATCATATGCTAAAAAAACTTTTTCCGGCAGTTCTGCTTCTACTTCTGCATGTAATCCGAGATCATGGGATATATGCGTCAGATGCGTCTTTTGAGCATCCACCTTTTGCGCGATCTCCAAAGCCTGCTCTAGATTGAAATGAGAGTGGTGTTCTTTTTTTCGCAATGCATTGATTACAAAATACTTTGTATCTTTCAGAAGATCAAAAGTCCTCTCCGGAATAAAGTTAGCATCCGTGATATAGCTAAAATCACCAAATCTGAAACCCAAAACAGGCCAGTCACCGTGCCATACACTCAACGGGATAATATCAATACCTTGAATAGAAAAAGGTGTATCCTCCTCAATGACAACCGGCACCAATTCAGGCGCACCCGGATACCGCTTTTCCTCAGGCACAAATGCATAGGGATACTGATTTTTTACCGCCTCGATAACCCTCCGGGAACCAAAAATGGGAATCGGTTTATTTTGGCGAAAGATAAGAGGTCTGAGGTCGTCAATGCCTGCAATGTGATCCATGTGCTCATGCGTGAGTAATACTGCGTCGACACGAGAAAGTTTGTTCGCAAGCATCTGCTGCCGAAAGTCAGCCCCGATATCGATCTGAAAATGAATCCCCCTGATGACGACATGGGCTGATGTTCGCGTTCGCATATCACGTGGATCACAGGAGGTACATACTTTACAGGAGCATCCGATCACAGGTATGCCTTGAGAAGTACCTGTACCGGTAAATATTACTTTATCCGGCATCACCCTTTATGATCGAAAGTTACATTGTCTACAATTTCAAGACCATAGCCCATTACACCTATACGTTTAATCGGGTTATTGGTCAAAAGCCTTACTTTTTTAATTTTCAAAAAACGAAGAATCTGTGCACCTATGCCAATATCTCGGGTATCCCGGGTAAATGAAGGTTTGACGTCGGATGATTTTTCTTTGTAGAATCGAATGACATCCAGCAGATTGTGGCCAGGGTGGTTTGACTGGTTTAAATATACTATGGCACCTTTCCCCTCTTGAGATATTTTTTTGAGTGCTTTGTGCAGCTGCTGTGTAGGATCAGCGAAAATCAATGAAAGTAAATCGGCTCCGGCCAAAGCGGAGTGAATCCGGACCATGACTGGTTCATCTTCATTCCAACTGCCCATGGTTAAGGCCATGTGAATCTGATGATTGGTCGTCTGCTCAAAGGCATAGAAGTGAAACAATCCGTAAGGAGTTTGAACATCAAACTTATCAATAAGTTGAATGAGAGATTCGTTTTTCATTCGGTAAGCGACCAGATCTTCGATGGAAATGATCTTTAAATCGAATCGCTCAGCTATTTTAAGTAATTGGGGCAGCCGGGCCATTGTGCCGTCTTCATTCATAATTTCAACGATTACACCCGCTGGTTTTAATCCGGCCAAACGCGCCAGGTCTATGGCTGCTTCGGTATGACCGGTCCTGCGTAGAACTCCCCCGGGTCTTGCCCTCAGTGGAAATATGTGTCCGGGTCGGGCAAAATCTTCCGGTTTACTCTTCTCATCTACAAGTGCCAGAATCGTACGTGCCCGATCTGCTGCAGATATTCCGGTTGTGTTGCCTCTGCCTTTTAGGTCTACAGAGATGGTAAATGCAGTATGATGCGGGTCTGTATTTTGGAGTACCATAGGAGGCAGATCCAATTCATCGCATCGGCTGTCTGGCAGGGGTACACAGATCAATCCTCGCCCGTGAGTGGCCATAAAATTGATCATCTCAGGAGTTACTTTTTCAGCAGCGGCTAAGAAATCTCCTTCATTTTCACGATCTTCATCATCCACAACGATTACGACTTTTCCCTTTCGGATGTCTTCGATTGCCTCCTCTATGGTATCGAGCTTAGTTTTGATTTCTTCGGGTGGGTTGCCAGACATTTGTATTCACACCTTTAATGTATTGTATTAATCCGGATAAGAGGGCAAAGTTCATGTTGAGAAAATGATAGATGTATACAATTAAATGGATTTTTTTCTTTCTTTTTGAAGAAACATTTCCCAACACGCCGAGGAGTGCAACTGAAACTGCCACTGCAAACGTCGCTTTATAGATGAGGCTCTCTGTATGGAGGAGCATCAGGTTTGAGATCAAAGCTATGATTAGCAATATCGGGGTAATCCAACGCAAGCCTTTATGGGACCAAAAGACGAAAGCCAGCTTCCAGCTTGAATGAATACATCGGAAAAAGTAAACCAAATTCTGAAAATTGCCTGTCGAAATACGCTTTTTTCGCTGAAATTCTTCTTCGGGTTGCGTACTTACATCTTCATATGCCGTAACCATTGGATGCAAGTAGGCTCTATATCCGTCACAGTACAATTGTAAGGTCTGATAAAAATCTTCCATAAAAAAGTTTTTTGGAATTGGCTTGAAGAGTTTTCTTCTAATAGCGTAGAACCCTCCCTCCAAACCCATGGGCATCTGCCAGAGCGCAGACTCTGCATGGCGAATGGAATTTTCCCAACTTCGGTAAAAATTTTCCTGTATAGCAATCCCTTGAGAGGATCGGACGACATACTCCAGTGATCCCCCCACTGCACCATAAGCTGAATCTGAATACAAAAGAGCCACCGCCCGGGTAATGGACTTTCGTTCATGCAAAATATTTGCATCGGTACAGATCAATACATCTGATGTGCTGACGGAGGCCAGATAATTGATAATTTCCGCCTTCCCGGTTCGATGCTCAAACCTGATCAGATTCAATCTCAATGGGTATTTTTTTGAAAAATCCTTTACGATCGCATCGGTATCGTCCGTTGATGCATCGGAGCCTATCGTGACAGAGAGCAAATCTCTCGGATAATCGCATTCGAGTAGCGACTTCAGTTTGGCCGCGATGACTGCTTCCTCATTGTAGGCTGCAAAGATTACATTGACCGATGGCCACTCGTTGGGGTGTATTACAGGTGGATGGGCTTTCTTAGGAATTGTGTTCAGCAGGAGGCTATACCCCTGATAGGTGTACACTACTCCCGCCAACGAACACCAGAAAATAACCTCCGCCAGCCACATCCGGCTATTTTTTCAAACCGATTTCACGCAGACGCTCATCCAGGTATTCGCCAGCTGTAATATCGCTGTATGCCTTTGGCCGCTCCTTAGTGATGCATTGCGGTAAGCAGGTAAGTGGCATAGACGATTTCGGATGTAAGAAAAAAGGAATTGAATACCGGGGCTCATGCCATTGCTCACGGGGAGGATTTACTACCCTGTGTGTTGTTGATTTAAGTACATAATTAGTCAGTCTCTGGAGCATATCGCCTACATTTACGATGATTTGCTCCGGTAAGGCTGTTACGGGTATCCATTCGCCTTTTTTATTAAGCACTTCCAATCCGGCAGCGGATGCACCCATAAGGAGGGTTATGAGGTTGATGTCCTCATGCTGTGCTGCCCGGACAGCATCTTTGGGCTCGCAAGTAATGGGTGGATAGTGTATCGCCCTGAGAATACTGTTGCCGTTGGTCACATATGCATCAAAATAATCTTCTTCCAGACCCAAATACAGAGCAATGGCCTTCAGAATCTGCATACCGGTTTTTTCCAACGTTTTGAAAACAAGTTTTCCGGTCTCATTATATCCTTCAACTTCTGATACTTCTACATTAGGTGGATATAGTTCACCATCAATCGGTTCTTCGATCCACTGTCCAAATTGCCAGAACTCTTTCAGATCCCCTGTATTAAATCCTTTCGCATGCTCCTTGCCAAATGAGGTATATCCCCTTTGACCTGCGAGACCTTCGATTTCATATTTTTTCTTTATATGTTCTGGTAGTGAAAAAAACCGTTGGACCTTATTGTACAATTGATCTCTAAGTTCGTCACTCAACCCGTGATTTTTCACCGCTACAAATCCTATTTCCTCGTAGGCTTTACCGAGCTTTTGTACAAAGGCATTCTTTGAATTAGGATTTTCTGATAAAAAATCTGCTAAATCAACCGTGGGTATCCCGATCATCTGGTATGAGTTTATATTTTAGATTCACTATTGTCAATGTATCCCAGCATAAAAAATAATAAGCTCATCCCATACAAAAGAATGGCTACGGGAACCATGTAGGTATTAGTAGTCCTAAATGTACAAAAGCCCAACAAATGATTGGAAATCGAAATGCATATCGTGCCCAGTACCACCATAGCCTTCTTCTTCGGTACGTCGCTGTTTAAAAATGAAGTAAAAGACATGATTGCAAAAGACAGAACAAATATGTAAAAAACGATTGCATCTGAGTTTAAACCGTTAAGAATATACAGATAGGATAGTACCGTATTAACAATAGCCACGGAAACTCCGACCAATACATTCTGCATGCTCCACTTTGTACGTAGTAAAGCTACTACAGCTAAAAATATAAAGGCAGCTGAATATGACAAAATAGGTGTTTCAAATCGGCAAGGGTCATATGTCGGTTTGATCAGCATCAGCACATTTCCCAAGAGAAAAAATCCAAACGATGAAGTAAGAAGGGCATTTTTTATTTTATCCGAATTAAAATAAAAATTATACAACAGCACCGAAAGTGGAATAAGTATCTTGGTAAAAAACAATAGTGAGAAATCACCTGATATGAATTGCGCAGCAATATGTGCAGCAAGTATTGCTGCATATATTTTTATAAAGTCTCTTATTTGCAAGTACTGTGGAATTATGGGTTGTAAAACTTCAATGCCTCAGGAATTTGAGCGTTCAAATCTTTGATTCTACGCTCATCTGAAGGGTGAGTGCTGAGCAGTTCGGGTGGTTTCTGACCACCGCTGAGTTTAGACATTCTCTCCCAGAATTTGGGAGCCTCCCTGGGGTCATAACCAGCCATAGACATAAAAATAAGGCCTAAGCGGTCTGCCTCACTCTCGTGTAGTCTGGAGAAAGGAAGCATCGCACCTACTGTAGTGCCTACTCCATATGCACCGAGAAAAAGCGCCTGCGTCTCGGCAGGGCGATCGCGAAGAGCAACTGCAAGTGCTACACCGCCAAACTGCTGGATCAAGCCTTGCGACATTCGCTCATTGCCGTGCTGAGCCACAGCATGAGCTACTTCATGACCCATGACAACGGCCACTCCGGTTTCATCCTTGCAAATAGGTAAAATACCGGTGTAAAAAGCCACCTTGCCACCGGGCATGCACCATGCATTGACTACATCGCTTTTTATCAGAATAAATTCCCATTCGAAGCCCCTGAGGCGATCAGACATATTATTCATAGCCATGTAATCTTCTACGGCCTTTTGAATTCTGCGGCCTACACGCTCGATCATGAGTGCCTCCGGAGTGCCTTTTATGATCTGTTCTTTTTCCTTGATTTGCCGGTACTGAGCAAAACTGAGGGCGTTTAATTCACTACCAGGGATAAAGGCCAATTGTCGTCTGCCGGTAATAGGTACTTTTTTACAAGTAGTGATTGTGAGTAATATGACTGCCAGCAAGATCGGAAAAAGTTGTCTTAAATTCTTCACCGTATTTGAGTTTGAAATGTGTTTTCGAGCTTGTAAAATTCGTCGCCGTCTTCTTTTCTGAATATAAATGTCGCTACATAAAGACGTTCGGCTACTTCAGAAGAGGGTGTTTTAGGCAGTTTAATATTAAGTGGTGTTTGTCTCAATCCAAACAAATCTCCCGCATCATAGCTTCTGCCAAAAATATTGACTGTATCAAGCAAAATGCCAGGAGCAAATTTTGCTGAGTCTGCAGAGATCAAGACCCGATAATGAATCACAGGATCTCCCTTTCGAAATACCACTCGGTTGGTATCCCGCAAGGACTGCCCATCGGTAGAAAAAGTAAGTCTGCCACCTGAGATCTCCGTAACGCCCGGGAAAGGCATCGTAGCGAAACTGATACCACCTCCATAATCCCTTGGTTCAAAATCTCCCAACAGATAAGACGTAAGATAAAACGATGTCCCGGAAAAAAAATCAAAAAACTTCACTTTAGCCCTGACTTCATAATAATCCCCTTTGTCGGTGACAAGGTGGTTAACACCGACTTTGACCGGCCTTTTGGATACGATATCCAGTTGATCTACCAAATTGATGTCCACATATTCATTGTTAAGATGAAGCGACGGTATAGGAGGCTTTTTGAAAAAAGTATTCATGATGCTGTCCGTCACACCCTGATTGTATACCGGTGAACTTTGAGAGGGTATGTTCATCAAAAAAATTCTGCCAGGGAGATAATCCGCATATAATTGGAACAATGCTGCAGCCGCGCCCGAAGCGGGATCATTCGGCCCGTATGTATTGGTGATGGTTATGTAAGTAGTTGCATCAACCTGAAGCGCATTTATAGGATCATCCAGGGAATCTCCGCCTGATCCTGACCTTTTGCAATGGGTGCATAAAATCAATATAAAAACCGGCAGAAGACGGACTATTTTCAAAAAGGGCATATTGAGGTTTTTATAAGGCAAAAATGCATTTATCAATTCTTTTTCACAACCCCCTATTTTGTTCTAAATCCAGATAGACCGGTAGATGGTCACTATACCCGCCATTAAATTTAAAACCGATGAATTGCCGATAGGGTATTTTTCCCGGGTAGCGAGCATCATCCTCCAGCAAAAAATCGGCTTTGAATACATGTGCCCTGGCGTTTGCAACTTTAAGAAGGTTTTCTTCATTTAGCAGGGGACGTGACACAATTAATTGGTCTAAAAATTCCCATTTGCCCTGAAACCGGTGACTTCCCTCCCCAGCAGGCTTACTTAGCATAAGATTTACCAAGGGTTTACTATCTTTTGCATGTCCGGCCTCCAAAATCTTAAATACACTTACATCCTCAGGTCCATCATTAAAGTCTCCCATTATGATGATGTTTGCATTTGAGACTACAAAGAGTATGCTATCGACTTTTTGCTTGAGCGTACGCGCTGCGGCAATCCGGTTGGGTTCGCTGGTGGCAGCACCTCCAAGTCTGGAAGGCCAGTGATTTACAAATAAATGTAATGTATCCAACCGATGCAGAATACCTTTGACATACAGGATATCGCGAGTTACGAATTTTGGATTGTTGCTGATTTCTACCCTCAGGGGTTCGGAATACAGAAGTAAAAACAATTCATCTCTGTAAAAAAGCCCTACATCTATCCCTCTTCGGTCGGGTGAATCATAATGCACCACATTATATCTGCCATCGCAAATGATTGGATGTCTTGCCAACTCGTCGAGCACCAGGCGATTTTCGATTTCACAGAAACCAATAATGACCGGAAGATCGCCTTCTCCCACCGCCCGGATTACTTTAGCTATTTTGGCTGTTTTTTCCTTCCAGCGAAATTCAGTCCATCGATAGTTGCCCTCCGGGGTGAAATCATTGTCGTTTTTTTCAGGATCATCATAGGGATCAAATAAGTTTTCCACGTTGTAAAACATTATTCTGAAGCGAGCAGGATCTACCTTCTGTGCCCTTGATGTGCAATAAGTTAATAAAATAAGTACAAACAAAAAAAATGAGTTTTTCAAAGAAAAATGCTTTAGATCCATAATTAAAATCTGCCCAATCGCCTTAAGCTCTCCGTGGCGGGAACATATTCCGGATTAAGCGCTAATGCTTGCGTATAATCTTCAATGGCTGCACGAACATTGCCAAGCATCTCATGGGCATAGCCTCTCCCGTAGTAGGCCTTGAAGGATTCGGGATTAGCCTTCACTGCTTTATCAAAATAATCCCGTGCAACATCGTATTTCTGAATTTCAACGTGAATAAATCCCATATTGAAATAGCTCTGATCGTCTTGAGGATTCACTATTGTGGCCTTTGTAAACATTTCCAGGGCCTCGTTAAACTTCCCAAAACGCATGTACGCATACCCAGTTTTGTAGAGCAGGTCATGCTGATTCGGGTTGATATTAAGTGCATTCTGCAAGTATTTAATCGCAAGGGGATCTCCCTTGGCAGTGAGAAGTACACCCATCATATCCAATGCATCAATGTAATCCTCCTTAATTTCGATCGACCTCTGAATCGACAGCAAAGCGCGATTTGTATCACCGTACAGATCCCTGATCACCACTCCCATCATGAAGTGCGCGGTGGCGTTGTTTGCATTGTTTTCCAAAATAATCTTCAAATGCTCCTGAGCAGCTTCCAGGTCTCTGACTGCCAGATACAATTCTGCCAGACGCATCCTGCATACCTCGTTGGAAGGATCGCTCTGCACACATTTCAGCCAACTATCTCTTGATGTACGGGTCCGGTTGAGCACATAGTACACATCTCCTCGGATCAATTGTACCCGTATGTGATTGGAATCCAGGATCCATGCACGTTCGATATCATCCAGTGCTTCCTTAAACTGCCGTTGATCCAAAAGGAGAGAGGCTCGCTCTGCCAAGTAGACCGCATTGTCTGGATTTTGTTTGATCAGTGCGGTCAGACTGTCGACCGGAGAAGTCATATGACCGGGGACGGCAGTTTTTTCGTTGTCAGGAGACGAACAGCCCACAATAAGAATACATGTAACACTGATTTTTAGGAATACTTTGTTCCACATAATAGGTACAAAATTGATGTAACTTTCCAGATGCCGCAATGTGTCCGATACAGATTTTAGATATTGGTAAGAAGTGTCTTTAAACATCACACCTCCTGCACGAGCAAATAATATGCTTTAATTTTTTGCAAATGGTGATATCACATTTGGACTGTATGTTCCATTTTACACTTTCACATTCAAAGTATGGTTTTCAAATCAATTGAAACGATCCAAAGATTTAACCCTGAATTACCATCATACAACCACCTTCGACTCACTCAACTATAAACATCTATATTGAAAAAAAAAACCACAACTTGTTTGGTTGTGGTTTTAGACAAGAGGGTGGGTTCAACAGGATTCGAACCTGTGACCCCCTGCTTGTAAGGCAGGTGCTCTGAACCGGCTGAGCTATGAACCCTTCTGTAAAAAGAACGGCTGCAAATATACATGCATTGTCAAAGTTTAAATATTTAGTCAACTTTTTTTTTCGCAGATAAATTACTTATTATCAGCAAGAGATTTAAGGCTTTATGACCTTTAAAATTTATTTAAGGATTGTGATCAGTTCCACACGGGATTAGAAGGGGAGTTAATCCACAGCAGATAATCGCCTCCGACCTTCCTTAGCATATGCGGCCAACGCTCTTCGGGAGGAAGCAGAAGCAAATCATTAAGAGAATAGTCAACCACAATCCAGGATTTGTTTTTTATCTCATTTTCAAGTTGGCCGGCAGCCCACCCACTATACCCTCTGAAAAAGACGACTTCCTGCTCGGTAATTTCACCTTTTTGGATTTTGTCAAATAAGGTATCCACGTCTCCACCCCAATAATATTCAGCAGATATCTGGTAGTTGGATTCGATCAGATCATTCCGCCTGTGAATGAAGTAAAGGTTTTGAGTTTCCACAGGGCCTCCATTGAGAATAAATATGTTGGTATCTTCCAGATGATCAATAAAATCTCCGATCATGTGATCGCCGACTTTGTTGATGATAAATCCAACTGCGCCTTCATGGGAGTAGGCCACCAGATAAATAATGGTCTTCTCAAATATCGGATCCCCGAGTAGTGGCTCTGAAATCAGAAAACATCCTTGTCTGGGCATGTCGAGTATCTCCATCTTGCAAACAACTTATTTCTAACATTGGTATAAAATTACTAAGAAGAGTCATGAAGAAAACTTCTTTTTCAAAAATATTTTTGTTAGTCAGTAAAAGGATGTAAATGAAAAAAATTTTGCACAATGCCCGTGAAAGCTATCAGCGGGGAGAATTGCTTGAGATCTACCTTCCGGAAGAACCAATAGCACTTTTTGATGCATGGTTTGAAGACTTTCAGGCCATCAATGCCTATGATTTTAACTCAATGACGCTCTGCACCTTCGGATTGGACGGTTTTCCGAAAGCAAGGCAGGTACTTCTAAAGGAAT
Source organism: uncultured Flavobacteriales bacterium (assembly GCA_937929815.1). Lineage (GTDB taxonomy): Bacteria > Bacteroidota > Bacteroidia > Flavobacteriales > Schleiferiaceae > Thermaurantimonas. The sequence goes on from CALFUW010000100.1 coordinate 30,717, forward strand.
ACTCGAGCGAAGGGTTTGTATTTTTCACAAATTATATGAGCAATAAAGCCCGTGAAATTGAAAACACCCCAAAAGTTTCTCTCCTTTTTTACTGGGCACCATTAGAACGCCAAGTCCGCATTCAAGGCCTTGCCTCTAAGGTGGATCGCAGTGTGAGCGAAGCATATTTCAAGACCCGGCCGAGAGATAGCCAGATCGGAGCCCATACTTCTCCGCAAAGCACAATCATCGAATCAAGGGAATTTTTGGAAAAGCAATTTAAAGAACTCAAGGACAGATTCGGGGATATGGAAGATATCCCCTGCCCCGAAAACTGGGGTGGATTCATCATTCAGCCGGTATCTTTTGAATTTTGGCAAGGACGCCCGTCGAGATTACATGACCGGATTGTATATGCACGGACGGAAGAAGGCACCATGTGGAACCGCTACCGCCTTGCACCATAAGGATCTCTTGATACTTTTGAAAGTTTAGAATTGCTGAAATATGATAAACGATAATATCACCACCGGTCACTGGATATTCGCAGCCATTTTTATGGTTCTATTTGTAATTTATCTGGCATGGAGCTACCGAAAAGATGCTTCCGTTCACAAAAATTTTTATTCAGGTACAGCCTACATTTTATTGGGCATCGTTACTTTAATTTTTTTGGTTTTTGTATTTTTTCGAATATTCTGATTTCTTTTCGCATGACAGGATCAGGGAAATAAATCCAGAATCTTTTTTTTGAAATTTTATACCTGAAGCGCTTAAACCTGAATGCACTTTTTATGTCAAACTGCTTGTGATCGAACAAGAATTTGAAAAACGCATTTTATCTCTGCTAAAAAGCAGAAGACCGAAGGATTTTGAGCGCGCATGTGAGATGGTCTACAATGAATTTTCCACCAGGATTTATGTTTTTGTAAGTACGTTTTTGAAAAACAAAACCGATGCACAGGATGTCGTCCAAATTACCTGGTCAAAAGTCTTCGGTCATATAGACCGGTTTAAAAACCAATCATCTCTGTACACATGGATTTACAGAATCGCGTACAACGAGTGCATAAACTGGATCAAAAGCCGAGATTACGGTCGGTTTACGGAAGCTGACCTGACGGATGCATATCACGCGACAACCACTACAGACTCACTTGACTTTGAAAAGGCGGGAAGGTGGTTTGACGAAGCGATGGATATGCTCCCTCCCCGGCAGAGAGCTGTTTTTGTTATGAGATATTTTGATGAAATGCCTTACGAAAAAATAAGTAGAATCACAGGAACTTCGGAAGGCTCTCTAAAGGCATCCTTCCACCACGCTGCTGCAAAGATTCAAAAATATTTGATTGAAAAATTAAACGAAATATAAACTGCAGCGTCTAAACAAATGGTTATGAAAGAATCAATTAAAGACGATCTAAGGAACTACCCTCTGCTGCTCGAGCTCAGGGATAATGTAATTCAATCAAAAACCAAATCCGGTACATTTCAAAATTTTCAATCCATCTATCGGGATTTTGTCATTCAGAGACGAAACAGAAAGATCAGGACGCTCTTGCTCGCTGCTGCTGTCACGTCAGCTGCCGCTGTGGTCATCTTCGCACTGTTCCAACGAATTGCATACCAACACTCGATTGAACAACATTACTACAGCATGCAAAGTGAATGGATAGCCATCAGCGATGAAGCTATCCTTACCAGCGAATATGTAAATATGTATAAAAATCAACCTGAAACCAATGAAATTGAATGGATATGGCACACATTAGATTAATAGCCGCAGCGCTGCTGCTCCTTCTTGTCTTTCCACTGCATGCACAAAATGACCGGCTTAGTAGGAAAGCCCAAAATCGAATGGAAAGCATAAGAATAGGCATCATCACTTCAAGACTCAATCTAAAACCGGATGAAGCCGAAAAATTTTGGCCTCTGTACAATGAGTACCGGAAAAAACTCGACAGAATCCTCGCAGATCGCATGCAGATTATTGAATCGAGATACATACCCGAAGACAGTATTTCAAATATCTCAGATGCTGAGGCTGAAAAAATTTTGGGAAGTATCTTGAAATTAAATGATGAATATGCACAAACTCAAGCCGATTACTACAACCGGTTTCGAAAACTTATCGGGCCAAAGCGGACACTTGATCTGTATCTGGCAGAAGTTCAGTTTAAGCGTGCAATAGTTCGAGAATTGAGGGAAAATCCCATCGGAAAGCAGGATTAAAAGCCTCATGATCATATTTTGATTCGTAGCTGAAGTTTTATTTCAGAGGCTCGGCTGCCTTTAATTTCCTGGAGCCCGGAGCTCACCCTGTATCGATCCGAAAACCGCGTAAACGCATACCGCAGCCAGAAGGTAAATCTTCCAACCCTGTACTCCGCCAGTAGATAACTCCGTGTGCCACGGTCATAGAGGGCTGGTACTGAAAATGAATACAATACATCGTGTTCAAACACATATATCCGGCTATCAAAATCATTGGTTTCAAAGACTGCCAGGCGATAGCTCAGCTTCAGTGGAAGGAAGGTAAAGGCATATCGGACATCCTGAAAAATCATCCAGCCGAGGCTCGTCCCCTTATGGGAGTTTGAATTTGAAAATTCTACTCTTGAAGCAAGGCTTATCTGAGTTGAGGGAACCACATTCTGGTGTAATCGGACAAATTGTCTTCTCTGCAGTCCGGCCGGTCTCACGACAGATTCGTCCGTTCCATTGATCATACTGACTTCCTCTCTCAATCTGATATAAAAATTGTACCGCCGGCTCATCATGTACTCCGCCTGTACGAATACATCCCTGCCTTTCCCCGGCTGATTTAAGTTGTATCGAGGCCAATCAAAGTAATAGAGATCTGTATACGCATTTATAAACAATCTTGGAGCAGCTTCCCACCGTAACCCCGTGTAAAAACCTGTCTCTGCATCATTGCCCGTGCTCTCGGCAAAGGGAGCATGAAACAATGCAGCGTATTCCTTTTCCAGTTTCCGAAAAAGGAGTACATACGTCAGTTTACTTCCTGCACTTAAGTATGCCCCATGGGTCATGGCCTGACCACCCGCCTTGTTGGTGGCTATTTCACCAAATAGCTGTATCGATGGGAGGGATATCCGGTAATCAAAGGACGCATTCCATACACTCTGACCCTGAATATTGTAAATCTGATAAAGGCGCGCAGGCACAGATATAGGCGGATCAAAACGATGCTCCACGACCGTAGCACCCACATGAAAAAACCTCCATCCGCCTTTTATATGAGCACCAAAACTTTCGAGAGTCAAAGTTTTTCGGGCAGCCCGTTCTGAAGGAGTGCGATGCAAACCAGATAAGCGAATTGAACCGGCTTCCAAAACTCCTTCTTCTCCATCCTCAATATCGACTACATAAACCGCCGAAGACATCTTTTTCTTAGAATAAAAGGCCGACACATCCAGATTTTTAAATCCATAGGTAACTGCTGCTCCCCGGAAAAAGCGGTTTTCATCCAGTCCGTTGTACGGCACAAATCCTCTCCCGAAGCGTTGAACATTCAAAACGGAAGGAGATTTGCGAAATGCCAGCGAACTCCACAAGACCAATCCCTGACAAAGCTGCACCTGGTAATCCCCCAGAATGAGGGTTTTGAGTTTTTTGTTTTGAGTAATAGCGATGTGGCCGCTGTAAAAATCAAATCCTCTTTGCCCCTGCTCCCACAAGAAGGGCTCCCCTGCATCCTTATCACCGGTAAATCCAAAGCTGAATACATTGCCAAATACATATCTGTGGCGTAGGAAAACCCGATTGGGATCTCCGAGGTAATAACTTCCAATCGTAGAATCACCGGCTCTTACCCTCCTTCGAAGTTCGTAACCTCTCCTCTCCTCCAACCCCCTTTGAAACCGAACGAGCGTCGTATGGCGGCCTTTCGTCAGGACATCCTTAAGATGGTATTTCCGAGTGTCGACCGGGCCTAGATATGTGAAATACTCAAGTTTGCTCAAAACTGCCGGATCAAAACCATTAAGGTATTCCAACTCATAAAATGAAACGATCCTCCCATACTTGCGCCGATGTTCTAACAGATTGTAAATCTGGAAAGCGTTCAGAAAACCCAACTGGGCAAGTAGTTCTTTGGAGGCAGTATTTAGATTGATCTTGTTTTCGCGGAAAAAGTCAAGGTTTTCAGCCCATTGAATCAAGTCAGCATCGTCGCCCAGATTTTCTGCAATGGCTTCTGTTTCAAGCTCCAGCTCATTGATCTCTACCTGAGAGTGCACCTTCTGACCAATGAACAACGAAATAAAGCAGAATACAAATACCCTCTTTACCATTTGTATGAAAAATCAACCCCTGAGGCTCCACCCGGTAAAGCCATGTGCATAAATGATATGTTGGCCATGAGAGATTTCCAAGCCACACCCAGCCCCAGACTAAATGCAGAATTGGTGTGCGAATACCCGCTTCGAATCCAGAGCCGTTCTACCCACTTCCATTCTATCCCGAACCGGTACTGAAGCGGACTGCGTTCTACCTTTGAAATTTCTGCATACAGCCTCAAATTTGAACCAACCCCATGCGAAAAACCCAGTCCGATACCGCCCGGAAAATACTCATCATATGCTCTTATGCGACGGATCTGAAGGGGGTTGAAATACATCATCGATACAGCAAATACCTGACTGACAGCATATCTGGCTCCAATATCTGCATGGGGAATAAACAAACTCCCCCGCTCTGCCAGCTGATAGTGCGTCAGATTTAAACGAACACCTATGGAAAACGGATTGATGATCTTAAAACCATAGCCAGCCGTAAGGTGATTTTCAGAAAATCCTTCAATACCCATCGATGTTAGACCAATACCAAGATGTTGATTCGAATTGAGCTTAAAATGGCCTGCACCCTGAAAAATATTCAAATCTGAAATCGAAAATCTGTTTTGTACAGCAAAAGATACTCCCGAATGGTCCAACAAAGGCATCGCAGATGGATTGTTAAACAATGAAAAACCATCTTCCAGTGCGACAGATACACCCCCAAGACCCATCGAACGCATCCCCGCCGGAACGATATATATCTGTCCTGCCAGATTTTGCCAAACGAAATAGGTAATGATACCAAGCAGCCTCTGACTGAAAATCAGCGTACTTTTCAACTCATTCCATATTTTGCAGCAATTTTACGTCCCTAGACCTGAATGCTGATGAAATTTTGGTTACTTTTTGCGATTAACCTATTGTGCAGCACGTGCAGTTTCCTTTTGAATTCACATGATCTGCCTGTTTTATATCAAAATTTTGGTATTGAAAACGGATTGTACAATAGCGTTATCAATGATGTACATTACACATCTGGAAACGAAAGATATTTTGCAAGTGAAGGCTCAGGTCTCATTCATTTTCAAAAAGGTAACTTCCGGTATTACGGAACCCAGGAAGGTCTTCGCATACCTTTTGTAAGTTCTATTGTCCAATACAATGAGGACACTCTGCTGGTAGCTTCAGGCAATGAGATATATTTTTTCTCAAAACTATCCAAAGAATTTGCAATATTCAGTAAAATTCCTGCAACACAAACCATACGTAAGATGTATTCCCAAAAAGGCAATCTATATGTATATTCCAGTACAGGTAATATCTACCGATTTACCCTCAGATCAAATATCCGAAACGCACTTTTATTACAACTTCGTTCTGTCAACCAGATTGTTCATTTATCTGACTTCATCTATGCATTATCTACTGATTCTGTGATATATCGCATCCATGACAGTGGGATAGAAAAATATTTTTCAAATGGTGAAAAGATTCACAAAATCGGGTGTCAGGAAGGATATTTAGTCATTGTTCAATCCGATAAAATCATACGATTAGGACCTTACACACAAAACATCATTCATTTGAATTCATCTATCAGCAGTGTAAGAAATATCACATTTAATACACGGTATGTATTGGTGAGAATTTCAGACGAAAGATTGTTGGTTTTATTTGCCAATGGAAAGATACAATACCTTACGATACCAGGCTCGTTAAATCGTTTTTTTCTTCTTGATAATGGTGAATTATGGTCATCCTACCCGAAGACATTAAAGTGTTATTTATTTCCATCAGTATCCACCTATGTAGAATATAATTTGAATGAGGTTACAAAGGTTTATGATAAATGTAAAACTTCAAAAGATTTAAAATTTTCCACAGGAAGGGAAATTTACACTTTACGCCAGTCAGAAAAGAAGCTGGAGAAGATACCTATAGAACGACCTACTGGCTTGATTTTACAAATCAAATCCCTTAATAATGATACAGTAATATTAAACACTGAAACCGGAATATATTATCTGACAAAACATATATTTAAACCCTTATCTGAAAAAAGAAACCAGGTATATACCGGCGATATTGACATGCATCCTTTGGGATTTATCAGCATACCATCAAAAGAATATTTAATACTAAAAAGAGGTTCCTATGTAATTAAATATCCTTTTAAACATTTAATTTTATGGCATCATTGGATTGATACATCCACTGTGTATATCCAATCGGAATACATGCTTCACATATGCAAAACTCAATACAACGAATTACGAGAGATCAGATCATTTCATTTGGCTGAGAATACACTTCTGTATGCAGATGATTCATCAGGAAAAATCTGGAGCTTTAGTGACAATTATTTTGCCAGTTTTGATACGGCACGAGAGATTCACAACATTAAGATTGATTTCAAAAGAGACAATATTATAAATATCAGTCATATTGGAAAGGATTCACTAATTCTTATCAGTGATCAAATGTATCTAATATATCTGTATGAAGACAGTATCTGTAAACAAAAAGTAAGATATTCAGATTGGATACTCAAAAGGTTCAGTGTCTTTGACTTTTTTGCCCATGATGCGAATAATTATCTCATCACAAATGAGGGAATACTGGAAATTGATAAGGAGTTTCTCGTACGTAAAAAAAATCCAAAAGTATTTGTCTCAAATGTCTTTGTAAACGGTGTGCTTCAATACCTTTCCAAGGATAATATACTGAAAAATTCGGACAATACATTACATATTTTTTTTTCGGTTACATCAGATATATTTTCTGAAAAAGAATTTAGATACAGGTACATCATCTCATCAGGTAAAAGAAGAACAGATACTGTAGATTCTTCATCACCTGAATTGTACTTGTCAAATTTAAATCCCGATACATATTCGATCAAATATGAGCTGCTTTCATCAGACCAAAAAATGATTGATTACGGACAGATTTACTTCACAATATCCAGACCTTTCTGGCAAAACATATGGTTTATTTTTCTGGTACTTTCAGGACTTATCGGAGGCTCATTATACGTCATTCGTTGGAGAACACGCCAAATCAGAGAAAAAATAAAGTTGAAAGAATTGTTGCTAGAGACAGAAACAAAAGCCCTCAGACTTCAGATGAATCCACACTTTCTCTACAATTCATTGGAATCTATCGAAGGCTTTATCCTGAAATCTGATAAACTTTCTGCCATAAAACATTTGAATAATTTTACACGCCTGATGCGCATGATTCTGGAAGGAAGTGATAAAGGTATACACTCCTTGAGAAGAGAAAAGGATCTGCTCAAATACTATCTTGAATTGGAACATATGAGGTCGGGCAATCACTTTGATTTTAGCATCGAAGTTTATCCGGAGGGCATAGATGAAGATGGTTTGTTGATCCCGTCTATGATGATTCAGCCGCATGTAGAAAATAGCATTATTCACGGAGTAAGGCCTCTGAAGGACCGAAGGGGGCTGATTCGTGTCAGTTTTTATGTGCATGAGGATGAGCAAAAAATAGAAGTACTTATAGAAGACAATGGAGTAGGAAGGTCAAAATCATCCGAATTATCTGTAAAAAATGATGTAAAATCAAAATCATTAGCCCTACAAATCAATGCACAAAGGCTAAAAATGATGAGTAAAACACACAAAAATTCGTTTTTTGTATCAATTGAGGACATGTTTGATAAATATGGGCTACCTTCGGGTACGCGAGTGAAAATTCATATGCCAATCCTCAAAAAGATATATCCCGTATGATAAAGGTCGTAATTGTAGATGATGAAAAGGCAATCTTAGAGTCCCTTACATCCAAGATTCAGATGTTTTGTCCTGACGTAGTCATAGTAGGTACATCCACTACGGTCGAAGATGCCTTAAAAATAATCGATACGCAAAGACCTGATGCCATCCTTCTGGATATACACCTCAACGATGAGAGTGGCTTTGAGCTCATCAATGAAATGCAGGTGGAGTTTGACGACTATGAGCCGTCCGTTATTTTTGTTACAGCCTATGACGAGTATGCATTGAAGGCCTTTAAAGTCAATGCGATAGATTATATCTTAAAGCCTGTAAATGTAGAAGAGCTCTGTGCTGCACTGGATAAGGTGAAAAAAATCGGGCAGAAAAAACTTCCTGAAGTGCCCCCGGATATCGCTGCTCATACTCAGACCGGCAGTCCTAATGACAAGATTCCGATTTATACAAATGAAGGAGTTGAATTTCTTCTGTCAAAAGACATTCTATGGATTGAAACACACAAGGCCCACACCTTGGTCGTGAAGGCAAGCGGTGAAAAAATTGAATCGACTAGACCTATTCGGTTTTATGATGCAATGTTACAAAAATCCAAATTGCTGCGAGTTCATAAGTCATATATATGCAACTGTGAGCATATTGTAAAATATCTGCCCTATAATGGTGGATTTGTAGAAATGACCAATGGAGCTTTTATTTCCATTTCCAGCAGAAAACGGGAAACCATCCTAAAGAAAATTTCTCCGTACCTGTAATGATTTTTCAATCCTTATTGCACAATCCACCTGATGGTCCCTGACCCTTCAGCAGAAGTCACATGGACTATATAAATCCCTGCCTTTATAAGATCATTAGGAAGGTTGATGGTATTAATCCCGACTGCTGCAAGCAGAGAATCTGTGTAAACTACCCTCCCATCGACAGTCAAAATGTGAAGTGTACACATACCTGAAACCTGGCTTTCAAATAAAAATTGTGCCTTGCTTCCGGGAGCAGTCGGATTGGGATATATGGATGCCGTATGAAACGGTCTGTTTTCTTCTGTAGTAAGAACCGAAGGAGTAAGGGTGACAAATCTTGAAACAGTAAAAAATAACTGGTTGACCCCATCAATCCTGAAACGTGCAGTAGAGGTGCTTAAACCTGGAGGAATAATAATAAGTGCTTCACCATTATTAGGTCTTCTTCCAAGATAATGACTCCATGTAGTTCCGTTGTCCGTGCTCAGATAAATATCTACTTCCTTGCAATTTATATTCCCGACGTCTGTAGAAGCCACATTCCACGTTATGCGAGTGATGGTACCTGATCGAAGTACTGTGCCCTGTGTGGGGTATGTAATAGAAAAAGGACCGGCGGAGGCGTCTACAGTGAGCAATATTTGCTGAAAACTCACTGCAGAACCATCCCGAAGTGTAAGGCGAAATCTCAGATTGCGGCTATATGTCGGAAGAATTTCTCCGACCACATTAATGCCAGTGAGCACAGAAGTGTATCTGGGAAGAAAACGGGTACCAGACGGAATCGGCGGAAAACTTCTGAAAATAGGCGCATTGCCCGACGGATTGTTTGGTGCACCTGCAGGTCCGTTGTCAAACTGCTCCCAGGTGTACAGTATCGGGTCTCCATCTACATCAGAGGCAAATCCTTCGAGTTTAAAAGGAGTTTCCCTTGGAATGAAGGTATTTGGCAATCGGATGCTATCCACTAATGGTGCGCTGTTTGGGGTAGTTATTCTGTTGGCACAGGAGTTACCCACTCCCAGTATGGCAAAATTTCGCATTTCCCCAATGGAACCAATATGGAAGTAATCATCACTATTATTCTGAAGATTAGGGGGGCAGATTCCGGCATATCCCATAATGGTGGATGCACTGCCCGGTTCCCACGCAGTAGGTCCGTTGCGCTGACAACTGTTGTTTTGTGTATGGTTAGCCCCAAATTGATGACCTATTTCGTGCGCTACATAATCAATATCGAAAGGGTCTCCGATCGGGGCCGAACTTCCCGTCACACCCTGGGCTTTGTTATTTAGGCATACACATGCCAGAGATGCTAATCCTCCACCTCCGGTGCTGAAGTTATGTCCGATATCATAGGCATTAAAACCTATAGCGTTGTTGATCACACCCGGATTAGCGGATAAAAGCTGCGATGCATTATTGTTCTGAAAAGGATCCGTCGCGGCATCCAAGAAAATCAAGGAACTGTTGTTTGGTACCAAAACCAATCGGATACCAATATCTCGCTCATACACGCTGTTGACACGGTTTATTGTAGTGATGATGGCATTCATCACCATCGGAATGGTGCCGCCGTGAAATTGACTGTACTCACCAGTTGTGGTGACTGCAAGGCGATATTCCCGGCGTATTTTCTCCACGATCACTACATTATTCTGTGTTTTGAGATACTCATCTGACTCGTATTCCAGGGGAGAACTGCTCACATGACAAACAAATTGTTTCTCAGTTTGAAAATCTTTTTTATAGTAGCAAATACTTACTTCCGGCTGGTTTCGATACAAAGGATCAATAAACCAAGTACCTGAGGGATGGCCTGTGACCATAGCTGTAAAGCCTTTGGGTCCGATTTCGGCTTTCAGATATAGGGAGTTAGACCCGGTGTTAGTATAACCTCTTACAGCTCGAATATCAGAAAACTCATTCATCATCTGCTCCGGCATAACTCCTGAAGAGGCTATGAAAAATGTGAAAACTTCTCCATCAGGAGAGGGTATTTCGAGGGTTGGAAAATCGCACTGCTCCCAGAACTCGCAGGAGGTTGCTGATTTCAGCACTTCGAGAATCTTATCATTTTGAAAAGCAAAGAGTGCATATTGCCGCGAAACAATCTGAGCCTTCGAACTGTCGTAATACGTGTTATCAATCCTTTGAAAATATCGGTCTTGAGAAAATCCCTGAATAATCGAGCAAACTGTCAGGACAAAAACAAATACTCTTAGCTTCATCAAAGCAGTAAATTTGAAACGAACAAATATATGCAAAAGGCCATCCTGTTTATTGATTCAGAATGTGTGCTTTGTGACGGGTTGTCGCGGTATGTAGCTGCTATCGATAAGAAAGACAAACTGCGCATTGCTCCGTTGGGAGGGCTTACGCATACCCAAATGGCACGTACGCTCCCTGATACTGAATCTTTTTCGCAGGTTGAGCTTTTTTGGAATAACACCGTGTACAAAGGGCCACATGCCGTCTTTAAGATGGTCGAAATACTAGGATTTCCATATTCGTTCTTATTGATTTTTAATATCTTACCAGAAAGGTTTCTATGGAAACTATACAACTGGGTCGCCGGAAATCGATACAGTTGGTTTGGAAAAAAAGATCATTGTATCATAGGTTCTCCTAAATTTCACAAAAAATTGCTCCCATGACCCTTTTTCAGTATGCGCTATTATGAAATTAAATGTAATTTTGCACCCCGAACCAAAAAAAGGTAAAATGTACGCAATTGTAGAGATAGCAGGGCATCAGTACAAAGTACAAAAAGACCAACCTGTCTTCGTAAATCGCCTTACAAATGCCGAAGGTGAAGAAATCACCATCGACAAAGTCATGCTCGTAAGCGACGATACGGGAGTAAAAGTTGGCGCCCCGGTTATAGAAGGAGCCTCTGTAAAGGCCGTTGTAGATAAGCATTTGAAAGCTGACAAAGTGCTCATCTTTAAAAAGAAAAGAAGAAAAGGATACCAAAAGCTAAATGGTTTCCGCCAATCGATCAGCAAAATTGTAATTAAAGAAATAATTGCTTAAAATCTTAACGTCATGGCACATAAGAAAGGTGTAGGTAGTTCGAAAAACGGTCGCGAATCTGAAAGCAAACGCCTCGGAGTAAAAATATTTGGCGGGCAGGCAGCAATTGCCGGTAATATTATCGTACGCCAACGCGGCACGCGCCACAATCCCGGCAAAAACGTCGGAATCGGCAAAGATCACACACTTTATGCTCTCGTAGATGGTATTGTAGAGTTTAGAAAAAAGAAAGACAACAAGTCTTACGTTTCGGTAATACCCGTCGAAACCGCCCAGGCATAATTTTTAAAAATAAATATTAGAAAAGCTGTCAAAAAATATTTGACAGCTTTTTTATTTTTATTTGCATCTGGTTTATAAAAGCGATATGTCAACAACTCAATCATCCTCTGCCGAAAAAAAGGTAACCACCAACACTGTTCAGGAAATGAAGCGACGGGGCGAAAAAATCAGCATGCTTACCGCATACGACTTCACGATGGCGCGTATGGTCGATGCTTCGGGCATTGACATTATTTTGGTCGGGGATTCTGCTTCAAACGTGATGGCGGGTCACGAAACGACACTTCCCATTACATTAGACCAAATGATTTACCACGCAAGTGCCGTGGTACGAGCCGTAATGAGGGCATTGGTTGTAGTGGATCTGCCATTTGGCTCATATCAGGGCGACAGTAAGCAGGCACTAAACAGTGCCATCCGGATAATGAAAGAATCCGGTGCACATGCCGTAAAGCTGGAGGGTGGAGTTGAAATCATTGATTCGATAAAACGAATATTATCGGCCGGGATTCCGGTCATGGGACATCTGGGACTTACACCTCAGAGCATTTATAAATTTGGTACATACACTGTAAGGGCACGTGAGACAGAAGAGGCCGAAAAACTCTATCAGGATGCACTCATTCTTGAGCAATCAGGATGTTTTTCAATCGTTTTGGAGAAAATACCCTCCCTGTTGGGAAAGCGTGTGGCAGAGGCCGTTCGGATACCCATCATCGGGATCGGTGCAGGACCTCATGTAGACGGCCAGGTACTTGTGACGCACGATATGCTTGGAATGACGTATCAGTTTCAGCCTCGATTTCTTAGGCGCTATTTGAATCTCTACAAAGAAATAACTGATGCCATCACACACTATATACACGATGTAAAAACCGGAGATTTTCCAAATGAACAAGAGCAATATTGATGCTCAAAGCCTTACAGACCGCATTATTTATGAGGACAACCACCTGATCGTACTGGATAAGCTAACCGGAGAACTTGTCCAATCCGATAAAACCGGAGATACCTGCCTGGCAGATGCTTTAAAACTGTACATAAAACAGACAAAAGGAAAATCCGGAAATGTCTTTCTGGGGGTAACACACCGTCTGGACAGACCCACCATGGGGCTGGTCATTTTTGCCAAAACCAGTAAATCGCTTTCAAGAATCAACGAAATGCTCAGACAAGGGCTGATTCAGAAGACATACAGAGCTCTAGTCGAAGGCAGAATTCCTGTAGGCACCACTGGCGAACTCTCTCACTTTCTCATTAAAAACCAGAAGATCAATAAAACCTTTGTCACACACTCAAACTACAAGGGCGCAAAACTTGCCAAACTTCAGTTTGAATGCATACAGGAGTTCGACAGGTTTAGCCTCCTCCAAATTCAACTCTTAACAGGTCGGCATCATCAGATCCGATGTCAGTTGTCTCATTTCGGGTGCTGCATAAAGGGCGATGTCAAATACGGTGCAAAACGCCCGAACCCGGATGGCTCGATTGGTTTGCAGGCGTTCAGATTGGACTTTATTCATCCCGTAAGCAAAAAACCCATATCATGTGTAAGCCGTCTATCCTTAACTCCCTGATTCAAAAAAAGGTTATTTTTGTCAAAAAAACTGACTAGTAATCACAAATACTACCAGATACTGGGACTGCGACCCGGAGCTTCGCAAGAAGATGTAAGACGGGCATATCGCAAACTTGCAAAAAGATACCACCCTGACGTAGCCTCTGCACCTGAAGACCTCATTAAATTCAGACAGATAAAAAATGCCTACGAAATCCTTACCGGCAGGAGCACATATTCGAGAATTCCCGTCCGGTTCAGGACATACCCAAATACCCAAAATTCAAAATCTTCTCAATCATCCAAAAGCTCGGATAGCTTCAGGCGTAAGTACGGAATGACGAAGGAAGAGTGGATGCGAAGAAAAGCTGCATCCGAACGCATTCAACAGAAATATTCAGAAGAATCCTTCAAAGCACTAAAATCGGGACTTCTGTGGGCAGTGATTTTTGCTCTTATCGTCAGTATTTTTTTTCCGCTGTCCAAAAGGTACTTCAATGACTACATGGTATACAAAAATCAGGAGAAGAGTATAGCCACCATCAGCTATGTAGTAGGAAATGACGTGGGTTTTGTTTTCCGGACAACCGATGGAATTATAAGAACTGAAATTCGCTGTTCATTTTTCAACAATACATCGTATTTACCAAATGGATTTCCTGCTTTAAAGCACGACATTTATCATGTATTGTACAACCGGAATAACCCGAAATATTTCAAAATTGACTTTGAAAATCTTCATGAAACAACTAAGCATTCCTACATTACCAGATGTATTGAAAAAATTCAGGTGCACCCAGGACCTTTTGCTAATATTCCCCGAGATGATATCCCGCTTTTTATACAGAAGGTGTACGACACTTTCGGTCTGGAGGGATTGACAATTATATATCATCACTCTACAAGTTTTCACAGAAATATCCGATATAATTCCCTGGTTTATTTCTTTTTTAAAAGAAATAAATTGTACAATGAAATTCTCGATTCATTCTTAACTTAATTGTGACCATAAAAATATGTCATTTTAAACATTTCATATAAATAAATTTTTATTTAAAGGTCTATATCCCTACTTTTCACTTCCTTGGAGGAAATGCTATTCGTTTCGCGATTCTATCTAAATGTAATACATTACTGAATTTATGCAAGGAAAGGTTAAACTTTAATTTTACAACATGTTTTAATATTTAGAAGCGCTGATTTGATTTGATGTTTTTACTTTTGTTAAGGTATATAGCATCGCGCTGATGAAAAAAAGACTAAAGTTTTTGGACAGGTATTTGACTCTTTGGATATTTATTGCAATGGGTCTGGGCGTTCTTACAGGATACATATATCCGCAAATCAAGCAGTTAAACGAAAGCCTCAGTTATGGAACGACGAGCATTCCGTTGGCTATTGGTCTCATTCTGATGATGTACCCCCCATTGGCTAAGGTCGACTACAGCATTGTTCCCAAAGCTTTTAAAGACACGAAAACGTTGGGGATATCACTGATATTAAACTGGATTATTGGCCCGCTTTTAATGTTTTTCCTGGCTTTAATTTTTCTCAGACACGAGCCTGAATACTTCACGGGTCTTGTTTTGATTGGGATTGCACGTTGTATAGCGATGGTAATTGTATGGAATGATCTGGCTGGAGGAAGCAGAGAATATGGCGCCATGTTGGTAGCACTAAACAGTATTTTTCAAGTTTTGACGTACAGCGTATATGCATGGATTTTTGTAACATTTCTACCCGATTGGTTAGGTTTTGCTTCGGAAGAAATCGATGTTCCATTTAGTGAAATCGCTAACAGTGTGTTGTTGTATCTAGGTGTACCTTTTTTGGGTGGATTTCTAAGCAGATTTATTTTGGTAAAAACCAAAGGCGTCGATTGGTACAACAGAAAGTTTGTTCCTGTGATTTCACCTATTACCTTGATTGCTCTGCTTTTTACAATTGTACTGATGTTTAGCCTGAAAGGTGATAAAATAATTGAGCTTCCCCTGGATGTGATCAAAGTGGCCGTACCACTGATATTTTATTTTGTTTTCATGTTTTTTACCAGCTTTTTTATTAGTCAAAAATTGGGAGTCGATTATGAAAAAAATGCGGCCATTTCATTCACAGCTTCTGGAAATAACTTTGAATTAGCCATTGCTGTGGCGATCGCAGTTTTTGGGATCAATTCAGGTCAGGCCTTTGCTGGGGTAATTGGCCCGCTGGTGGAAGTACCTGTATTGATTTTATTGGTCAGAATCAGTCTGTTATTAAAGGATAAATTCTATCCACGTGAAAATGATCTTGTAGATTACCTTCAAAGGTGATCGAAATTAAATTTGTCAAAATCAACGTGTTATAAAAATTTTTATTCTTACAAAATAATTAGATTCTTAATAAAACAGGTTTTATCAACGATTGTGTTGGTTCATACAAGTGAAATGCATTGTCCATGTAACTAGACCTAAAGAGCAGTCGTTAGTCAAAAAAATAGAAATTACCTGTCTCAAGCCCATGTAAATTGTAAAAATTCAGGAGGTCACTCATAAAAGTCCGGATTGCTTCACCTGATTTGATGATCGTCATTCCACAAAAACTAAAAAATCAATTATTCATCTGATAATTCAAAATGAATTTTTTTATATATTCAAATGAATCTCAAATGTTATTTTTTATTTGGATAGGTAACTTTAATTTCAAATATTAAACATCTTTGAATAATTATAAATTTTAAAATATTTTATAATGAAATCCGATTCAATTCGCCCTCGATTATCAGTTTCAATGACTTCATTCGACTACTTGCTTGAATTTATTGCCTTGGTCGGATTATTTTGTCTTTATTATTTCACTTTTAATTTTTATACTTCTTCGCCGGACATCATTACATTACCTTTCGATCTTGAAGGAAATGCCGACAGATACGGGAGTAAAAGTGAACTTATCTGGATTCTGGTAATTTCTTCACTTCTTTACACCGGAATATCTGTTCTTCAAAAGTATCCTCATGTGTACAATTACCCTTTTGAAATACGAGAAGATAATGCGCTTCACCAATACACCCTTATTGTGAGACTTCTCAGGGTTTTAAAAGTAGTAATTATCTGGATATTTTTTAATATTTTATATACTGTACGATCAGGTACGGATTTGTATTACGGGATATTGATCGCAGTGTATGTTGGTGTCTTTCTGACTGTTATGATTTCTTATTTCATTCTGGCATCTAAACACGCCTGATGATGACTATTTGGTGGTAAGTTTAATTAAGAATGACGGAATGCTCAGATCCGTATCTACAGGAGGCGAAATCCGATAGTACAGTCCAAATCCAAGGTTAGAGAGCAGACGATTAATTTCTATTCCCATTTCATGAAAAACTCCAGAAGGAGGCTGATTATTGACTTCAAAATGAAAGTCAGACTGAGAATTCAATCCGTATAATGCTCTGTAAACAAACTCAATATGTGGTCTTTTCGGTTTGCGATTAAAAAATAAATTCCACGTATCATACCTAAGCATCATATGGATAAATGAGTCCATCAAAAATTCATTGAAAAGCATGGTTTCAAAACTCAACCGGTCTGCCAGTGCAAGCTGACGAAGCCGGTTGTTTTGACCACTGTACAGATTAGCCCTCCCGGCATACAAATATCCTACAGGTGCCGGAGCGGATACTAATCCCGCAGCTGCCTCAGCATAAAGATACCCCACCCTTCGCCGTCCAAAACGGTAATTTACACGTGTATCTAGTTTTGTAAATCGAACATTGGCTGCCTCACCGGCGAATGACTGTATTGCATTCAGATAAAACCTCGGATAGGTGTATCTGACTGTTCGTCTGCCGAGAAAGGTTTCGGTCACTACATCGTTGGGGGCGAATTCCAACGAATACTCCAGTAGGTGAAGAGCAATCCCATTGGTAAGCAGATCAACACCTTGCTCAGGGTTAAAGAAGAAATATTCTCTTCCAAACTTGCGAAACTCCCGATTATACCTCACGATGTTTTTAAACCGAGGCGTCCATTCCCATGATACAAAAGCATAGGCCGAAGACACGTAATCCCAGCCAGTGATATACAGCCGACGAGCCGCAGATTCAAGGAGATTTCGCTTTGGGGAGAAAAAAAAAGAGGGCTGGGCTGCCTCTGCCAAATCGTATGAATATCCCCCACCTATGACCAAATTGTAAGGCTCCAGAATATGATATGATGCCTGATATCCAAATTTCAATATGCGATCACGCCAACCATATCCGGCAAACCCGCCGATCCGAAGGCGCGGATGTAGCCGTTCATTGGTCGTAAACCCCAGCCCTGTACGAAATCCTTCGAATAAATTGTAATTCAAAATCCGGTTTAATTCCAAATCAACATACTTCAGACGCAGCTTGCCGTCGGTAAAAGCTGTAAGCCACATAAAACGCCTGTCAAGATTGAGCACCTCGCCGATCGAGTCGTTAAAGCGGTATGTGCGTTTTTCCATCTCAGTGAGTTCATGAATCCTAAATTGACTCCAGTACAGACTGTCCTTCTCTGCGGCATCGGGATTTATTCTGATGTCAACGCTTCTGAAATCTTTGATCTTTAAGCCGGGAGACAAATCGATATCCCGGTGAAAGGATCTCATACTGCCATACAAGGTCAGTCCATTGATGGTGAAATTGTAGATTTTGAAGTCGCTGTTGAGTTGTACAGGAAACCACCGGCCATGAATCTTCTCATAGTGCTGCTGTACAGATACGGAAAAATTTGCCTCTTTAGCGGGCGAGGCAACAACATTAGTAATGGCATAATCGGGAATGGCGATGTAGAGAAGACCTTTCATGCTCTTGTGCTCATGACCAGGTCGGGGTCTAAACGAAATTATAAACACTGTATCCGCGTCGTACCGGTCGAATAACGTGTCTTCAATTAAATATAAATATTGATTTTCAGCTTTTTTAGCGATCGGATTGTCTAATGAAATATTGAATATTTCAAATTCATCTCTGTAAAATGAAAAGCTTTGGAGTTGTGTCGCCAGAATGCTAAACAAAGGGTTTTTAAGACCTGATATCTGTGTGGCTAACACCGTTTCATTGACCTTACCAGGATTCAGATAGCGTCTCTCTGACACAGACTCAGAGATAAAAAGGTACTGCCTGTTGGCAAATTCGATGGCTTTCAGAGCAAATGAGTCCAGCTCTTCTGGTTTTAGAGAATCTTTGATAACCTTCAGATCATTGGTATCAAAAGCCATAATAAACTTATTGTATGCCTTGTAATAGTATGACTGAAGGTTCTCCGGATCATTTTGCAGGCGGTTGTCTCTAGCCAATCGTATAATACGAAGGGCGGGATTTTCGCCCGGGAATACTTTTACTTCGCCAATAAGAAGGGAGGTAGGCTTTAAGAAAATTGTGCAGTTTTCTGTACAGGTGTAATGTCGCAGGTCTATTTCAAGCTTTTCATAGCCAGTGTAGCTAAAGACAACTACACTATCCGAGGGCAGAAGTCGTATTTGAAATCGGCCTTCGATGTCGCTTGTAGTGCCTCTCCTGGTATTTTTTACTGCTATATTTCCAAAGGGTAGTCGCTCATTCGAGTTTGCATCGAGGATTATTCCCGATATGGATTGGGCAGAGAGACAGTGAATTATACTTGCTCCGAAAAAAACAAAAAATGCTAATGCCCTATGCATGCTCGCCATTGAGCAGCGGTTCAAGTAGTGGCAGTTTGTCTTTGGTCATAGGCTTATCCAGAAACATTTTGACCAACTTATTTTTATTTGCTCGTTGGCGGTCTTCCTCATCCACCGAGGCAGTAAACATCACTACAGGGTATTCGTATCCTTCTTTTTGAACACGTTCTATAAACTCCCACCCGTTCATTCCAGGCATATTTACATCCACCAAAATAAATTTTGGACTAGCCTTGCCTTCCTTAATTGCAGATAATGCCTCCGTCGGGTCTAAAAAATCAATCACCTCTACTCCATCTATATTCATTGAAAAAACTTTGCGACATATCAGGTTTTGAATCTGGTCGTCATTGACCACCATTATTTGCTTTTTATTTGCCATTGTATATAAAAATTGCACAAAAGTATAATTATAATGAAAAACTAAAATATTGAAATCATTAATTTTAAAGCCTGCCCTATTCCCTGTGTCGCTATTGATACAACTGGTGTTGATCATTCGTCACTATTTGTATGACAGGGGAATACTACGCAGCACAAAATTTTCGGATGTGGCGGTTGTTGCCATCGGAAATCTCTCGATGGGGGGTACGGGAAAAACACCTATGACCGAATTTTTAGCCGAACACTTGGTAAAATCATTCAATGTGGCAGTACTCTCCAGGGGATATGGCCGGAAGACAAAGGGATTCAGGTGGGTGCATCCACAA
>CALFUW010000101.1 GCA_937929815.1 uncultured Flavobacteriales bacterium
ATTCGCCAGAAGCAGATTATTTATATCTCTGCATAGGAGAGTCCTGCAGCGTACCGGTAGCTCTGTAAGGGTCGGGTGAAGGCTCGTTGAACAGATGTTTCCATTGTCTGCTTTTTTCAGCAGTGTAGATCCTTGCCGGAGTAGGAAGTAAACTAAAATGAATACCTGCCTTCCGACAGAATTCTTCAATATTCTTTAATTTATCAAGAATATTTGGAATTCCCGAAAAGCTTTTCCGTGTGAAGAGGATTTTGGTGACCTTGTATTGGTTTTTTAGCTTGAAGATGACATCATTCCAGTGTGATACTTTGTCGTCCAGGTAAGTATCCCTGTAGTCACACTCCAGGCCTGTAGGTACATCGACAGCCTCTATGAGATCCACAAATCCGATTTTGAAGGCCCGTGCAAAAGATTTCTTTTCATCGGGATGTGCTTTTTTTAGAGAAGGGTGACCGAAAACCTCCGGAAGCAATCGCCAGAAGTGATTCTGAGGACGACTGTAGAAAAATCGGGCGGGGTTGCACGGCACATCCGGATTAAATGTTCCGAGGATTATGATTTGAGTCTCCTCCGGGCAAAAGTCGCCAAAACGATGCCTGACCAGAGGCATGCCTGTAGTCAGGAAATGGAGTTTCTGACCCGCTGCGAAAATGCCCTTACTGCCTGAGCTTCCGGCACACCGGACTGTATTTGTTCTTTGATCCAAATGGCTGCAAGCACATGTGTCAGCATTTCACCCTCATCTTCCCCTTCGACAGGAATATCTGGAGTCTGCTCCTCGTAGAGCTGTTGTTCAGCGTGCTTAAGTGCCTGCATATCGTATTGAAGAAGGCTTTTAATGGATTGGATCTTCATGCCTGCTGAAGTTTTTCGAGGAGTTTTCTGAGGTATTCCTCCTTTCCGGAGGCACTACCTTCGATCAATGTACCATTTTTAAAAACAGCGAGAAAAGGCAGATTATCAACCCCGGCAGCGTGGCGGGCTTCGGGATTTTCCTCCGCATTTACATCCAAAAAGAGTATATCCTTGAATTGCTCTTCCTCACTTACCCGTCGATATTTGGGAGCAAACATTTTACAAGCCCCACACCAGTCGGCAAAGTATTTGACTACGACATTTTCGTGCTCCGACAATAATTGATTGAAATTTGCATCATTCGCGATCGTTACTGCCATATATTTTTAGTTTATGCAAATGTAAAAAGGCATTGTATCATTTTTTATGAATGCTATTTAATACTAATAGTATTTATCTATTGATCAACTGTTATTTCTTTTTAAGTTCCACCAAATATTGGTTTTCGGGATGATCAATATCCAGCATCTCGTTCAATATGGCCACCACTATGTCTTTACACTGCTCAACATCTTCAGGATTAAAGCAGTATGAATCTTTATTATTTAAGTCAAATCTGGAACCTGACTTATACTTAAACAGATACTTTTCGCTCCCCCCCCGGTATCTGATAAAACTCAACAATGCTGCAAAGTGGTGAGATGCATTCCCTACTTGACCGGCCAACATGATCATGTAACAAATCAACTGCAGGGGCTTACCTGCTCTGACTCTTTTTTCTTTATCAAAAAAGTCGATGTTCGATAGGTCGTAATGGGCAGGTTGGTTTTGAAAAATTTTGCCGGTCTTGTAATCAATGATATGATAAAGACCCGATTCCTCATCTACTCGATCCAGGACTCCATGAAGTTTTACAGAGCTTTCGGTGTTTTTTCCAATGAAGGTTTCCATCCGATGTTCAAGGAAGCGTATGGTACGACCATTTAAAGAGTCTGCACTTTCTTGGGACCTTTTCAGGTCAGAATTGATTTGGTTGATGACCATTTGATGAGCAATGCGCTTATTGAGGTAACTTTTGCCTACACTCCAGTCGATGTGTGGAAAATTTTTGGCAAGATTTCGTGTCAAAACGGATTCAGCATTCTGACGCAACTCAAGCAATTCATTCCTGGAAGGAAAAGAACGGTTTACAAAAGGCAGATAAAGTTCTTTCAATGTTTCGTGAATGACGGTACCCGCTATTCTCGAATCCAAATCCTCTACTACTTCCTCACTATCTCTTATCCCGAGGAGATATCGCATGTAAAAATCTTTTGGTCTTTCGATATAATTGGCTAAATCCGTCGGCGAGATGCCTTTTTTGGAGAGTATCGACCGTAGATCTGATTGAAATTGAGCATCTTTTTTCAATCTGAAATCGCCCGGATGGCGGCTTTCGGCAATCGGCTGGGTATAATTGACTTCCCTGAAGTCAATTTTTGTATTGTACCGGGCGAGTTCCCACTTGCACTGATATATAAATCTGGAGGGCATGGAGTGGTCGGTACCCAGAGTGGGTTCAAATGAGATCAGATGAACTTCCTTGGCATTCCGGACCAATTGGTAAAAGTGATAGGACAGAACAGCCTGCTGCTGACGATGCTCAGGCAATCCATGGGCAAGTGCTACATCATAAGGGATGATAGAAGAAAAATCCGAATTTTTTGGTAGAATATTGTCATTCGATGATAAAATGAAAACGGTATCAAAATCCAGTAATCTCGTCTCCAGCATACCCATCACCTGTAGGCCTTCCACTGGCTCACCTGTCAGGCTTAATCCATATGAAGTGGCCATACCTTTCAGAAACACGGGAACTTCCTTCATGCCTATAAAATCTTCTGGCCATTCGGTCACATTCTCCGTCAGTTCGTTCAATACCTCCCTCAACATATGGAGCTGCTCCAACTCAAACAATGGTAGGGATGAAGATTTACAAATGCCCAGCCCGACCAAACTACCCGCCGAACGGATGAGTTCCACAGAAGTGCTGCACAAACGAAAGTGTTCTGTGTCGGTAATTCCGAGCTGATCCCGGATTTCTTCGGACGAGAGGAAGATGATGTTGTCTTGGCGTATTCGGAAAAGCAAGTTATTGACCTTGTGGAAATCAAAGAATCTGTATGACAAAGGATTGCCGAATATCTCTATCAGATGGCGGTAGTAGAAGCCGCCTTTCTCCTTATTGCGTCCGGCGAATTCTACTGCACCAACATAAGACAGCAACCACTGGAAAAAGGGCAATGACTCCAGCGGCAATTGTATTGTAACATTAATACCACCATTGATTTTCGGCAGATGATTTAGCAGCGGAAAGAGCATGGTTTCATCCGGCAGTACCACAGCCACTCGGGTAAAATCCATGCGTCCGTGCTTCTGCATGCTCCGGATCAGACCAGCAAGCACATTGGTCTGCTCGATTCGCCCTGAAACGCAGTGATGCACAATGCTTTTCTGATCAGTGGACAGGCTGTCAGACATCGAAGAATTTTCAGACAGGATGCCATGCTTGCTGAGTTTCCTGTAGAATGTGCCTGCTTCATGTGAGGGAAAACGGGTGCAGTAGTATGAGTCAAAATCACCGATATACTCTGCCTTGCCTGATTTTACAAGATGGATTACGATGTCCAGTTCGGAGCCGGTAAGGGCATTAAATCCCAGAAAGTACACCTTACAGCCCGGGAGGTTTTGATGGGTTCGAATCCTTTTGGAGGCTTCTCTGCGAATGCTCCCTCTTGTGTTGAATGCATTTTGCTCCAGATATGTCTTAAAATCGCAGTACAAATCATTGAGCGCTTCATAAAATTTTTCGAATTTCTCTTCCAGAGGCCCTTTGCGGGCATCGGCATTCGGCTGCCATTGTTCTAAAAGTTTTGCCCGTGTGGTATTTGTGAGAATTTGACCCGGATCTATCAGGTGATCGTCGATGGCGCTAAAATCTTGCAGCAGCATAGGCCCCCAGGACATAAATTCAGACAAGGAGGTGCATCGGTCAGGTACTCTGTTTCTTGCCACTTTAAGAAGGGCGAGGAGCAATTTTGAGTATTCGGTAATCTCACTGCCAGCAATTCGCGATACAAATTGGTCCATCGTCATGACGTCCGGTGCGATGGCAGTCTTTGGGCAAATCTCTGCAAGATAGGTAAGGAAAAACAAAATGGATCGCTGAGACGGAAGTACGATGACTATATCGTGAAGGTCGTCTGGATGACGGTTATACAGTTCTGAGACCTTTTCTTTCAGGAAGGTCATCTTTTCAGAATTGGGGATGAAGAGGTTTGTTGTCCAAAATCAATTCAATGCGCTGCAACACATCGTCGGTAAGTAGGGTCAGCACCTCCAGGGAAGTGAGGTTGTGTTTCAGCTGCTCGGGTTTACTGGCTCCCAGGAGCACGGTACTTACATCTGAATTTTTGAGACACCATGCGATAGCCAGTCGGGTAAGGTCTGTACCTACATCGTGTGCGAGGTCCATCAGCCGGCGAACTTTTTTCAGATTTTCTTCGACGAGGTTTCTTTCGGCCAGCCAGGAGAGTTCAGCCCTTTTGAGTCGGTAGTCTTCAGAGATTCCGTTATTGTATTTTCCTGTGAGCAGCCCGCTTGCCAGAGGCGACCAGATGGTGAGGCCGAGACCTACTGTCTTGTATATCTGTGAAAATTCCACTTCGACCTTGTGCCGGTGGAGCATGTTGTACTGAGGTTGTTCGACCACCGGCGGGATTAAATTGTGCCGGGCAGCGAGCATATGTGCCTCCATGATTTCCTGAGCGCTCCATTCGCTGGTACCCCAATACAGTATCTTTCCGGCCAGGATCAGCTGATGCATGCTCCATATAGTTTCTTCGATCGGGGTGGACTTATCAGGCCGATGACAGAAGTACAGGTCGAGATAGTCGAGTTGCAGTCGTTTGAGGGCAGCGTCACAAGCCTCCCGGATATGCTTTCGGTGAAGTCCTTTCTGAGTGGGGAGTTTTCCGCCGGCCCCGAAAAATACTTTACTCGATACCAGATACGAGTCCCTCGTCCATCCGGTTTCTTTTAAAATTTTACCCATGACCTCCTCCGACTTTCCGTGTGCATAGACTTCCGCATTGTCAAAGAAATTGACACCGGCATCGTAGGCAATAATCATAAGCTCTTTGGCGATGTCATATCCGATTTGATTGCCAAAAGTGATCCATGTACCAAATGACAATCGGCTGACAGGTAATCCTGACTTTCCTAATTTACTGAATTCCATTTATTACTTTTTCAATGAGGTTTACAGCCGAAAAATACGCTGCAGGTAGGTCAAAAAAAAACATTTGGCTGAAAAAGTAACTGATAAATGGCGGGCAGATTCGGTCTGCCGGTTACACTTTCTTTTTAAAGAATTTTCGTATACCAAAAATCAGGAGCACCAACAGGACAAACGGCCAAAGATTAACTAACCATACCAAAAACCACATAAAGTTTAGCCACCCTCTGTGCAGTCCGTCAGCTACTTTTTTGAAAAATTCAAATTCGCGTCGGATTTCCTGATATAGACTAATGTTTAGCAAGCTGTAGGCTAATTGATTGTCGTAAAACTTTTTTTGCTGTTCCTGTTGCTCAATTTCATAGCGGATTTCATTGAGTTTTGATTCAATTTCCAAAACTTCCGCCATACTGGTTGCTTTTTTAAGCAATTCACGGTACCGGTTTTCAAGTTCTTTTTTATTCTGAATTCTGGCTTCCGTATCCCTGTAAGTTTTAGTAATGTCTTCTATTCGGATGTTTCGGGACTCGGGTCTTCCAAACACGCGTTCAAGTGTATCGACGAAGACATCAAAATTTTTTGAAGGAATTTTACACTCGAGATAAAGATTGATGGAATTGTCGTATTTGTCCGTGCTCTCATTTTGCACAAACCCACCAAACGATTTAATCAGCGCGCTCAGAGTGTTTTTACTTGTTTGAAAATCCTCCGTTTTAAAGCGGATTGATCCGTTTTTAATCAACAGACGCTCACTGTATGGTTCTTCTGACGAGGCATCCATACCCTGATCATTCTGATATTGAATTTGGTTGGCAGAAGCAAAGGGCATTGAGCGTTCATCGCTGTTTTGATTGCTGTGGGTGCATGACAGAAAGACACAGGCAGAAATGAGAGCACTCCATTTAATTTTCATTCGATTGTAGATTTAAACTAAAATAAATATATATAGCTCAGCACTCTGCTCGTCTATTTGCATTAAAATCTTTGTGACCGCAAATTTTTTTCAGACTTGGACAAAGAGCTTTTAGAGAGTTCAATGTTTTAGAATTTTCGTCTCACCGGAGGGGGCACTGACGGAATTTCATCTTTTATTCCGGTATCAAATTTTATCTGCTCTTTCAGGTGCCAGTGACCTTCTTTCCAGAAAAGGCCGTCATAACTGAAATCCGGTCCATAAACCGCAAACACCCCCTTTTTTGAGGCATCTGGCGGGGCCAGATGGTCCATAATGATCATATTTTCTTTCGGATTGAACCGTAAGGTAGCTGATACCTGGGCCGAGTAGTTGTAAAAGAGCCGAAAAGGTTTACGTATGTATTTACGGTCTGCAAAATCCTGAATATAAAATATCTGAGCACCGAAGGTGATGTTTTTTGGAGACTTGATAACCAATGCATCCAAAATCTTCTGTTGCACTGACCTGCCATCCGGGCGGTATCCGATGAGCGTGTAATAAGTCTGATTTTTATGTTTTACGTCCACGATCTGGTAATACAGGGCACCATACCAGCGCGAGGGGTTTAATGCAATGTATTCTGCTTGCGACAGCTCACCAGATACATCTTTTAGCTTGTGTACGGTGATCCGATTGTTTTTGTCTCGGATTTGAAGCAGTCCGAAATATTCGTAGGTTCCGGATTCAACCGATGGGAGGAGCCATGTAAAGATATTGACCATTTTATCCAGTGACTGAAGCCGGCTGAGATTAGCCACCCGCTCAAAGGGATAGGAAAAACTCTCAGTATTTTGTAAAATGTCAGACAATATGTGTAAAAATTCATCTGAAGCCGACTTTCGTTTGGCATAGTCATCTGCTTTTAAGATCTGTTGTCCCAGAAGCCCCAGTATTTGTTCTTTTTCTCTTAAATCCACAGACTGACTCATGCCCCAGGAAGGCAAAAGCACGAGAAAGAATATTCCGTAGAGTTTACAGTAAAGCTCTTCAAACAAATAATTAAAGCCGGTGTAAAAAAAATGGTGCAGTTTGCACATTTCTGAAGGCATTCCGCTTATGTTTAAATCCCAATAGAAAACCCCCGAAATCCTGAAATTATTGTACAGAAAGGTGTTGAACGATTTTTTTATCTTTTACAAATGCAAGAAGTCTTTTTTGGCCAGGAGTTCTTCTCGGGTCTCAACGTGTTCTTCGTCGGGCACACAGCAATCTACCGGGCAAACGGCAGCACACTGAGGCTCATCGTGAAACCCGACACATTCTGTACACTTATCTGTCACGATATAATAGACATCATAGCTTACCGGCTCCTGGGGCTCGTCAGCATCGTACGTTTTAGCTGATTTGGGTGTCACCAATCCTTTCAGGGAGGTGCCATCGGAGAATCGCCATTCGCGCCCGCCTTCATAGATGGCATTGTTGGGACATTCTGGCTCACATGCACCACAGTTGATGCACTCCTCTGTAATTTTAATTGCCATACCTAATACTAAATACTTTTGCAAAGGTAATCGTGAAGCGCTTTAAAACATGACATTTGGGACAAAAATTCAGATTTTATCGGAATTTGGAAAAAAACTAAATAAATTATCCAGAGATTTCAATGACAATAATATATCGGTGCATGAAGAGGGAGTTTTTCGACAAGCATCTGCAGTCAATCCCTGGTTTACTTCGGATAATATTTTGCACGGCATACGGTATTGGGCGACAGTACTCGAAGAAAGAAGTCTTGAAAAATGGCTAGCCGAATTTGAATCAGAATCAGCACCTGAAGCGAAAACAATCGGTGTGATTACAGCGGGCAATATTCCATTTGCAGGGCTGCACGACCTGCTATGCATTTATCTTTCAGGTCATAAAGCTGTAATAAAGACCTCTTCCGATGACCCTGTGCTCACCCGTTGGATGGTATCTGTACTGTCAGAAATTGACCCGAATGTCGGAAGACAATTGGTGTTTCAGGACAGACTGTCTGGTATTGATGCCGTTATCGCGACAGGATCCAACAACAGTGCGCGGTATTTCGAATATTACTTTGGTAAGTATCCTCACATCATCCGAAAAAACAGAAATTCCGTCGCGGTAATCACACCAGAAACAACTGATGATCAACTGCGTAGGCTGGCGGATGATGTCTTTGTGTACTTTGGTCTTGGATGCAGATCCGTCTCCAAACTCTATCTGCCACACACATTTGATATCCAGCGGATATTCGCTGCTTTTTACGATTGGAAACACATCATCCAGCATCACCGCTACGCGAGCAATTACGATTACAACCGTGTAGTCTACATGATGGGGAACGAATCCATATTGGAAAACGGCTTTTTTATTTTAAGACAAAATTCAGATCTTGCCACACCGGTCAGCGTCGTCCATTATGAATTTTATGAAAATGAAATACAACTCCAATCTGAAATTTCCAAAAAAAAATCGTCTATTCAATGCATCATTGGATCCCAAAAAGAAATCTGTACCGATGATTTCGGCCATGCTCAATGGCCCTCTTTAAGCACGTATGCAGATGGAATTAATACCATGAAGTTTCTTATGGATTTGTGAATTACCTAATGTTTTGATTTACGACTTATTTATACCTCTATAAATCAAAGCGTCCAAAAAAAATCAATCGATTGGATCAGGTCAGGATGTAAACTTTTGGCAACCGGGCAGTTGCGGGCGGCCTGCTCTAAGCGATGGCGATCATCTGCCGGATAGCTGGAAGGCAAATACACTATGACATGGATTTCGCTCACACGTCTGGGGGCTGAAGCCATGACTTTTTTTACTTCAGCATAGGCATTAACAAGCAAATTGTCATGCTCGCCGGCAGCGATACCAATGATCGTAAGCATGCAATTGGCCAGAGAAGTACTTAATAAATCTGTGGGAGAGAAAGTTTCTCCACGGCCATGATTGTCAGTAGGAGCATCGGTGTGTATGATATGGCCACTGGCGTGATGAACAGCTTCGCATCTCAACTGACCTAAATAAACCACCCTTGATAGCATGATGATGAAATATAAAAACTCATCAAAAGTAAAACATATTTACCATTTGTTTTTTTTAAGGATGTACATTTGTAAATACAAAAGAGACACAAGAAATTAAAGTTGTTTCTATATGTAAATAAAATTGCGTTTTCAAAACTACATTTGTAAATACCATGAAATCATTAATCGACCGCATTAAAGAGCTTCAGCAGCACTTCGGTTATACGAATCATGAATTTGCCGAGCAGCTGGGAATCAGTCCTGCGGCACTCTCTCATATTTATAGCGGCAGGAACAATCCTTCGATGACAATTTTGGAGGCTATCACTTCGAGATTTCCAGATGTAAATCTCAACTATTTATTGAAAGGAAAGGGAGAACTGTTTGAACAAACGAATAAGATATATGATAATAAAAGTATGATTTCCAATTATATGAAGACTGAAAAAAATGCTGATTCAAGTACACATACTCACGAATCGCCTGAAAAAGTTCAATCGACGGAAAACTCGAAAAAATCTGATACAAGTTTATTTACATATGTAAATAACAGCAACTCTCAAATTATAAAAGTTGCATTGTTTACCCGGGACGGAAAGGTGTTTTTTTTCACTCCGACTTCCGATAACCCGCTTTTGTGACATTGTGAATGTATTTTTGCATCAAATCACACTTTCCAAATGACACGTAAAGACTGGTTTTATGCGCTGATTTTATTTATTGTAGCTGTTGTATCAAGATTAATCCCCCACTATCCCAATTTTACAGCCATAGGCTCAATCGCTGTAGTAGGTGGCCTTGCATATAAAAACCTGCGCCCTGCCTTATTGGCTACCATAGCATCACTTTTTATTTCAGATTTGATAATCAACAATACTGTTTTGGCTGAGTTTTATGGCTCATTTAGGTGGTTTACCCCCGGTGCTATCCTGATATATGGGTGTTTTATACTTTCTGTTTTCATACCCCGAATGCTTCCTTTGCAAAACAACATGCTCAGATGGGGGCTGGCATCTGTAACCTCCACACTTGTCTTTTTTCTGGTTACTAATTTTGGAGTCTGGTTTCAATCACCCATGTATGCTCAAGATGCGAGTGGACTGCTTGCATGCTATGTGGCTGCAATTCCTTTTGCCATCAATCAATTGTTAGGAACATTGTTTTATGGAGCGCTTTTACTTGCTGGTATTAGTGTAGTCAACAAGCATGTAGTAGAAGTTGCATGAGTCGTCCGCTGAGTTTTTGGGAAAGAGAATCTTTTTTTTCTGAATCTGATGTGACAATCGTCGGAAGCGGTATCACCGGACTACTCTCAGCCATCCGCATTCGTGAAAAATTTCCTAAAGCATCTATTACCATCCTGGAGCGCTCTCCGATTCCTTTCGGAGCAAGTACGCGAAATGCTGGTTTTGCGTGTTTTGGCAGTCCTACGGAAATCCTATCCGACATTCAATCTATGGGTGAAAAAGAGGCCTATACCCTATTGGCAGAAAGGTGGAGCGGAATTAAAGAATTGCTTCACATCGTCAAACCCTATGACGTTGATTTTAAGTTTCTGGGAGGATATGAACTCTTTTTTAAAGGGGACAAGAAAAAATATGAAGAAACATGTAGTAAGATTCACTATCTGAATGAACTTCTGAGTGATCTGGCAAACGAAGTGTTTTTAATCGACGATGATCTGGATGAATTGGAGGGTATAAAAAATGCTATCGGAGCCATTTATACACCCTATGAAGGTCAACTGCACTCGGGAAAACTTGTGCTAAAGTTGATTCAAAAAGTGCATTCCAACGGGGTGATTATGATCAGCGGAGTCGAGGTTCATCAGATTGAAAGATCAGGCGATACCCACCTCCTGCATACAAGCATGGGAGATTTAAAAACCAAACAGGCAATTGTCTGCACAAATGGTCTCTCTGCCACCCTGCTTCCGGATCTGCCGGTGGCTCCGAAAAGAGGTCAGGTCATTGTCACAGAGCCACTGCCCTCTCCATTAGAATGGAAAAGTAATCTTCACTGGGATGAAGGATTCTACTATGCTCGAAATATCGGTGACAACAGAATACTCCTGGGAGGTGCCAGAAATGTGGACTTCACCGGAGAATCCACAGACCAAATGCAAACATCGGATGCGATTCAAAACGAGTTGGAAAGCGTTTTGAAAAAATACTTCAAGGTGCCTGCCAGTACTGCCATCGAATACAGATGGGCCGGAATTATGGGCTTTGGTCCACAAAACGAAAAAGGATACCTGGTAGGTAAGACGGATACCGAAGTCATCTATGGCGTTCGCCTCTCTGGTATGGGTATAGCACTCGCCCCTATTATTGCCAAAAAAATCTCTGAATTTTTATAATCGTTTGCTTTACAATTAGTTATCAAAACCATCTAATTTTTTTGTTAATATTACTTCAATCTATCTGTTAGGTAATTATTCATAAGATGCTGTATGTCATAGATAAAAATAAAAATTTAAAACGCAATCAAGCATTTAGATAAAATTTGTATCATGCTTTATTCCAATTGATTAACTCATTATGTCGCAAGCGGATTGCAGAAGTTGAAAACACGTAAGAGCACCAAATCCTTCGTCGGCAGTGATATTAAAATTAGAAATCCGATCAATCTTCAGACAATCACAGATATATCTCGAAATTTTGGAAGTGTTTTGTGCGACCATTGCAAACTCAATCACTTCCGGATGGAGTTTCCATGCAGTATATAAGGCAATTAAAGATTCATTGTCATCGACCAGAAAAAACAGTTCTTTTTCTGCCAATTTAAGCATAGCCCCCACCATCATAGCGATCTGATAAGTGCCCCAGATGGCAATCTGATTAATCACATCCCTGGTCTTCGGATGTTTTTTCAGGGCAAGTTGAGCATATTTAAGAAGCAATTCGTCTTCGGCTTCAATGGTAATTTGAATTTCATGCGGGTCAATCTCAAGCGTCGAGGCTGCCAATGCCAGGGTAGATACACGGCAGGAAGAACCCAAATGACCGATTAAAAAAACATTGGTGCCTGAATAGTAGAGATTGTTGATCAGATCAGCACCCAAAGCTATGGCTTGGTGAACCTCCTGGGTGGTAATAGATGCTTCATGAATAAAATCTCGTGCAGAACCTTTAATTTTTCGGTTTAGTATCAGCGATCCCGAATGTATCCAATAGTCGATAAAACCTTCCAAAGGATAGTGTACACCACAATCCACGATTTTAATATTTACACCTACTCTGCGGGCGAGTTTTAACATAGGAGCCTCATCCATAAAAATCTTATGTACGCGACGCGCAGCTGGACTTACGGGGTCATTGAGAATTTTTAATCCAGTCTGATGATCGCCGGCAAAGAGCAGCAAAACCGGATTCTGGATTATTGGGTTGAGACTTTGCTGAATCAATCCGATTCTCAAGGCCAGTTTTTCGAGAAGTCCATACCGCGAGGATTTGCCCTGGATGCGATCAAGCTTATCCTCCAGGGCGCCGAGAATTCTCTTATCCGGTAGTTTAAGATTGAATTGATTCCTGTTTGTCATACTTGTACAAATGTCGTACGTAAATAAAAAGCCCGGAAAGCATCTCCATGCGATCCGGGCTAATTATTGGCAGAAATTGTGATCCGTTTACCTGAAAGTAAAATTACCAGGAATGATGCCGACCTGCTGTGAGTCTACGGGTGTAAGTGCAGGGATCTGATACCGGATCATTTTTCCGGCTTGGTTAAAGTTACCGGCATCTCCAACATACAGATCACCCCTCAGATCATCGATTGCCAGAGCATATGCAGTGCGATTTATCACCGGTGCTGCAGGTACAGACATGGAGGTGATGTTCATTCGATAAACACTGCCAAAATATTTGTCGTCTACAAAATAAAGTACGTCTTTATCCCGATTGATGGTAAGGTTTGATGGGAATTTGTCGGCATCAGTAAATGAAATCGTTGCTTCTACCTGATCTGTTGACATATTTATGCGTACGAGCGCTCCGGGAGTATTGTTTGTCGGATTGGTGAAGTCCTTTCTTCCACCGCATATCACCCAGAGTTTTCCGTCTCTATCCACTGCAAATGCATTTGGATTAAAAGGCACTTGAATTTTCTTTATCAGCTGGTAGTTTGTGGTATTAATCACCGATATGGTCGAATCAGTGAAAAATCCGCCGGAATTAAGTACATAGAGTTTGTTGGCAGCCTGATTGAAGTACATCCGCTCCGGTCCGTTGCCGCTTTCGACTTCGGCCAGTTTAGAATAGGTAGGAGTCTGATAAAAAAATACTTTACCTGAAGCCCAGTCCGAAATAGCTACAGAGGATGTTCCGGTCTTAACGGCATAGCGGGGTGACGCCATGTCTTCTATAGAGCGGACAAGTTTTATATTGCTGGCATCTACCACGCGAACAGCACCGGAATTGTTGGCTACCAGATACCCGAAAGCCAGATCGAAAAAAGCGGATTGGAAAATATTGCCTATGGGCACTCCATTGACCTTTTGATATATGTCAGATTCCAACTTTCTTGTCTGCGGATCGTAGAAATCGAGCGTACCTGTACCCGTTCCGAAAGGCCCTTCGTTTACAATTAGTACTCCGGGCTGGTAGAGCCGTTCAGGTAGTTGGACATCATCCTTGTCTCTGCTACAAGAGACCGCAAGGCTTGTACATGCTATAAGTGCAAGCAAGTTGAATTTTCTCATAATTGATGGGTTTTTGGTTTGATATATTGGATTTGAACATTTACTCGAAACTCTCTGCCCGGCATTGGCCGCTGGGCAATCATTTGATACTCCTGATCAGCTATATTTCGTATTTCAAATCCAACTTTTGCCTTTGCTTGATTAAAATGTATATCTCTGAATATAAAAGCATTAAAAATTGCAAAGCCATCCAGTAATCCCAACGGGTGATTGTCAAACAAGGTGTGTTGTTGACTTTGAAATTGCGATGTAATCATTACAGACCAGTTTTTAAATGAATAACCGACTAATCCACCGAGTGAGTGTAATGGATTGTATATCAATTGTTTTCCGATAGATATTTCTAAGGGAATACCAGCATCTGTAACTAAAGTCCTGTTGTAACAGTAGTTTAGCCTCATTGTGATGAGTTGCCTTGGGTCGATTGATTTTTTAATTTCCAATGTGGATTCAACTCCTTGACTTCGAGCACTCTGTAAATTTATCGGAGACCAAAATCCAGCTCCGGATTGCCATAAAATCAACTGATCAATCCATTGAATAAATGGTTTAAAGCCTGTTTTGATACGCCATCCATTGATATGGTAACTGGTTTTGAATCCAAAGTCGAAGGTAAAACCCCTTTCCGGTGAGAGATGAATATTGCCTCCGGGGACCCAATACCTCTCGTTGAGCGTGGGCCATCGAAAATGATTACCTGCTGAAACATTGATATTCACATACTTTCTTTGCCATTCTCCCGAAACTTTAGCTACGGGTGAAGAAAATTCTCCATTCATCCATTCCTGCCGAAGAGTCAAAGCATACAGCAGATATTCTGATAACCATCCTTCATAGGTAGCGTTAGTCAGAAAATTTGTCTGACGTGCATCAGCTCCCCTTTTTGGCGATGGAGCTTCAGCAAATCCGGCTTCAGTATTGAAAAGAATTCTACCTCTCTTCAGATTAGCTGATCCACGCACAAAGCCCTGAACACTTTTGACATAATGGGTGTCTTCGATTTGAATTACATCGTGGTGGTAGACCATGCGCTCGTGTATCCAGCCCAAACCTCCTATAAGGTTGTACCGATCAGATTCTTTGGTGTACGTAATCGATGATCGAAAGTTGTCGTTCCACTGCCTGGATGTATTAAAACGTGATTCAACCCTTGATGGGGGAATGTTGATGAATGACGATTGATTCCAGATTGCAAGATGCACACGTTGATTATCAGTTACCTTATGTCCGATATCCAGATTGAGGTTGTGGTGAATGTAGCTGCCGTTTTCCAAACGCTGAGGTTGGAGCGAAAGGTTTGTAAATATGTAATCATTTCGTGCAAGATGTTGATTAACAACAAATTTCACAGAGGTGTTTCCTAATGATAATTCGTTTTGGAATCCATACTGACGGTAGCCGAAAGATCCGGTTGCTGCATGAGTGGACAGGCCAAAAGTGTTTTCCGAAGTGTGCGATGACATAAGAAGTGCTCCTCCTCCTGATCCGGAACCATAAAATGCAGCTGCATTGCCCTGAAGCAGTTGCATTTGTCCGAATGTATTGGCATGTACTCCGCTTAAGTCAAAGAGCCCCAGAGCGGGATTGTTGAGTACCAGTCCATTCCATACGACTTTAAAATGTTCAGAGCCAAGACCTCTTACCCTGATTGTGGTAATCAAACCTGGACCGTATTGCCGGATAGTAGCCGGTATTGAATATTGCAGAATCTGAGATATTTCGAAAAGGTTCCGGTTTTGCCACAGCATCGAATCAGGCTTGTAATCCATCAGCCCTAATGCATTAAGGTGGATTCTCCTGGCACTTACCTCAATCTCCGGAAGAGGATGTACCTGGGCACTTAAAATTAAATACAGTGGCCAAAGACCAATGGAAGCAAATATTTTTCTCATAAGTTCTACGCCCCTTATTCCCGAGAGACGTGGTTTTTTCTAGTTTATGTCTGTGGCAGGTCTTCTGACTTGCTTCGCGCTACCCGCCTTCCCATCCTTTTTACAGACAGTGGCTTGTGAATGAATAGCACTTGTTATGAAGCTTACAGCTGCGGGTACAGTCGTGGATTTTCACCACATTCCCTATTAAGGCCGTATTAGGGCCACCTACAGACCATGACAAATGTATGTCAACAGACTTGTTTAAAAGTATATGCAATAAGAAAAATTTATAATCATATCACCTTTCTGATAAAAAACTGAATACACTACTGATTTGTAGTATCTGAATCAATCCCAAAAATTTGGATAAAAACTTTAAAAACGGTAATTGTAAGCTAAGTGAATTGCTGTAAATGGCCATGATTTATTTCCTCTCTCCATCCTCAAAATCAACAAATCCTTACTAACGAATAAAAAAGTACTGATGCTTACTACTATTGGCTTATCATACATACTCAAATAGCCAAGATATCCGCGCAGGTGGGTATCCACACCCCAATGTTTGTTTTGAGCTCTGGCGCCGGCCGCATATAGAAAGGCATCATTTTGTTTGTGTATGGTACTGTACGTTTGATAGGCATAGAATCCAGCCATGCCGTACCATTGAAATTTCCAGTTTGTATAGTGAAATATTTTTCTGAAATTAAAATCAAAGTAATATCCCGGTGTATCTGTGAACCGGGCATCTTCTACCCGATTGCCGGAAGCTGTTTTAATACCCGTACGAAATGTAATGTCCGGTAGTTTATTTTGACTCCGTAAAATATGCCAATGAGTCTCTGCACACAAGTCTCCGGTAGCCCATCCCCTGCCCTCATAAGTCCGGGCTGCTCTGAAATCTCTAATGATTTCGTTTGATGAAAAGTATTCTGCCGCTACCATCCAGACTTTAAAGACGACCCGACGGTCTATATGATAATGCAAACTGAATTTCAACGAACCTGTGTTTTCACCGGAAGTATGGTGATATTGAAGAATATTTGAAGAATAATGCATTGAATCCCAAAGAAAAAATACCGCCTCCGGTACAGGCA
This sequence comes from uncultured Flavobacteriales bacterium, assembly GCA_937929815.1. Classification (GTDB taxonomy): domain Bacteria; phylum Bacteroidota; class Bacteroidia; order Flavobacteriales; family Schleiferiaceae; genus Thermaurantimonas. Next base: position 16,690 of record CALFUW010000101.1, read on the forward strand.
AGGCATTAGGGCCCATCCTTCCTGGTTCGAGATGTAAGTATTTTTCAAATGGTGATACCCCATCCCAGCCATGTCTTTCATTCCACCATTGATAATCTGCCTGTTGAGCTGACGAAAAAATAATAAACAACCATCCAGACACAAGAATAATTATCCTCATGCTCACTTTCGATTGAATTGAAAGCGGTAGCCACCCTGCTCGAGGATAAATCCGCCATACTCATTGTCTCTCCAATCAATAAAATCGACCACAACACCTGCCGGATTAAATACAAATCTTGAATCACTTTCAGATCTGAGTCTTATGGCTGATTGACCTTTAGCCTGCAAATAAAGAACACTGCCCTCCCGATAGATTCTAATCTCCAGGGGAATATCCTTTGATACAAATTCACCGATACACGATTGGAGGATTTCATCGTCAGGGATATGATTACCAAGAATTGAAAATTCATGTGATATACCGAAATATGCAGAGAGAACCCCGATGGCTACATCATTGAGACTGATTTCAGTTATAGTATTACTCAGCAGTACCAGTGTCAGGTCATCCTCGGGAAAATATACTGCAATGCTTCGGAATGCATCTATTCCTCCTGTATGACCATAACCTATTGTTTGGTAAAATGGGATCTGAAAGATTCCCATACCAACATTTTCTCTAAAAGTAGTCATCATCCTTACTTGCTCTGGTTTTAAGATTTTCATTTTACTGAAAAGACAATCGTAAAACATAGCAACCGATTTGGCTGAGGATACCAGATTACCAGCTCCAAATGCGACATTCATAAAAGTTTCTTTAGATTTTGTCCAGGTCGTGTCCGTTCTTTCGTAAGAAGCAAGTGCTGTGTCCCTGCATGTACCCATACAACACCTGAGAGATCGGAGAGCCTCTCCAGACAACATGCCTCTGATCAAATCACAAAATGGTCTGTTGGAAACCTTTTCAGCAATCAATGCCAACAAAAAATAGTTGCTGTTTGAATAAGAAAATTTTTCGTCAGGCTCAAAATCGGAAGGATAGGAGATAATCTTTTTTAAAATGTGATCTTTATCCACGTGTCTCGGATAATATCCCTGGTATTCTTCATCTTCTGTATAACTGTGAATACCACTTCGATGTCTGAGCATCATTTCAATGCTTATTCGTCTCGAGTTGTGAACTTCAGGAAAGTACTTATCCAGTGTTGTAAGTAAAGAAAGTTTTTTCTTTTCTATCAATTTGAAAATAATGGTAGCTGTGTAAGTTTTGGTTACAGACCCAATTTTATGGAATGCATCCGTAGTCATTCTAATCCTGTTGATCGGATCTTCATATCCAAAGGCTTGATTATAGATCACTTTTCCCTTTTTTACAAGGACGACATTGCCAAAAAACAAATCTTTATCTGCAAGAAATCTGAGTTTTTTTGTAATACTGTCGAGGTTAGTTGCGTTGCAGAATTTTGCGATGATCAGAGAGAGGAAGACGAAAAAAAATCGATTCATGACTTACCCATAACTTTTTTAATACATACAAGTATTTTTGGCCCTTAAATATATCTACAAAAATTACTATTGAAATGAAAATAGCTATTGTAGGCGCCACCGGACTGGTCGGTCAGAAAATTCTGGAAGTACTGGACGAAAGAGATTTTCCTGTAACAGAATTGATTCCTGCAGCATCCGAAAAAAGCCTTGGAAAAACAATTAAGTTCCAAAATTGCGATATCCAAGTAGTTTCGTTGCAACAAGCCGTAGAGGAGCGGCCACAAATCGCAATTTTTTCTGCAGGTGGTACGGTTAGCCTCGAGTGGGCGCCAAGATTTGCAGAAGCTGGCTGCAGAGTAATAGACAATTCATCTGCTTGGCGAATGGACCCGACTAAAAAGCTGGTGGTCCCTGAGATCAACGGTCATTTAATCGATAAGGAGGACTTTATCATTGCCAATCCAAATTGTTCGACCATACAGCTCGTTATGGTGTTAGCTCCTCTGCACAGAAGATTTATAGCAGACAGAGTGGTGGTTAGCACCTATCAATCCGTGACGGGTACAGGTGCAAGGGCCGTGGCACAGCTTTTGGCAGAGCGCAATGAAATACCTCATGAAAAAATTTATCCGCACCCAATAGATAAAAATTGTATTCCTCAATGCGATATTTTTCTGGAAAACGGCTACACGAAAGAAGAAATGAAGTTGACCAATGAAACCAAAAAAATTTTATCGGATGATGCGATCAAGGTCGTTGCAACGGCTGTACGCGTACCAGTCATAGGTGGCCACAGCGAATCCGTAAATGTCACATTTAAAAAACCCTTTCAGATGAGTGAAATACTTGATATACTCAATAGTGCGG
>CALFUW010000102.1 GCA_937929815.1 uncultured Flavobacteriales bacterium
GAATGCAAATATGTACTTACCGGAGTCGGTGCTTTCATAGCACCCGGAAGCCAAAAGTGAAATGGAAACTGCGCCGATTTGGTAAATGCAGCCAGCAGAAATAGCCAAAAGGCAATTTTTCCCTGTGGAGAGTCAAGGATCGCATCTCTCTGCACCAGCGCATCTGAAAACGAATACGTACCGGTAACCGTAGAAATCAATACCGCAGCGACAAGCAAGCCAACCCCTCCAAGCCCTGTCACGGAGAGTGCACGCAATGCGGCATCTCTGGAGGATTTTTCTTCATAATGAAATCCGATTAGAAAAAATGATGATATGCTCGTCAACTCCCAAAACATAAACATCATGATCAAATTATCACTGACCACAAGTCCGAGCATGGCCGTCATAAAAAAAGCCAGAAATCCGAAAAAGCGAAATTTATCGGGATGTCCCTTCAAATAGTAGTGAGAATATGCAAATACCAATGCGCCAATACCGCTTATTAGCAGCACAAACAACAAGGACAAACCATCAATTCGCCACTCAAAGTGAACTCCCATGCCCTCCTGCCACCGAATAATACCCAAATCCGGCAATTGCGATGGAATAAACCTGATAAAATAAAAAAAAACCGACAGAGGAATGACAAAAAACAGAGAAGTAAGACCCTCTGTAAGGAAATCCCTGAAAACCACGAGAAGAACCGCCAGCAATACCCCTATCAAAACGAAAAATAGTACCATCAAATCAGTATCTTATTTTCAAAAGCAATACTATTAAAAGAAATAAATCTCTCCACACCTAAAAGATTACTTTTTGGTAAATTTCTGAAAAAATTTTCTTGACAGCTCATAGAGTTGACCAAAGTCTGCAGATAGTCCTAAGTACATAACTCCTCCGACCAAAAGGGCTGTAGCAAGGCCCACTCTGATGGCTGAAATCACCAGAACATGCATATCGGTATCAGTCAGATGGACCATCATAAATGCAACCCCAACAAGGGCAAACGCTTTGGCAGTTTTGTGATTAAATGGTGTGATCCCAAATTCACGCTTCATTAGCCAATAGGAAAGCAGATTGTACACTACATATGAAATAAGCGTGGCCAGGCCCGCTCCCGTAATTCCATACACCGGAATCAGCAGATAATTTGAAACAACCGCAATACCTGCCAATAGCAACAACAAAAACAAGTTGTACCGGTATTTCGGCGAAAAAGAAATAATCTCCGCTGTAAGGCCGAAGGCAAGGTCTGTTAACTTGGCAAGACCGATAAACAAAACAACATATTTACCTGAAGAATATACCTCCCCATTGGGCATCAGGTAGAAAATTCCGTCGATAGCCGCCCAGATAAGCAGCAGTAATCCCCCGCCGAAAATAATCTGGTTCAGTGCACTTCGGGAATGCACATGATTGATTGTTTCAATGTCCTGGTTTTTCCAGCTTTCAGACAACAGGGGTCCGGCTATTGCGTTAAGTGATCGCTTTGGCATCTCAATCACCAATCCAATGTATGATGCAATCACATAGATTCCCGCGTCTCCAAGGTTGATCATTCCACCAATCATCAGACTGTCAATCGTTGTGACAACTATACTGGCGGTGGACGTAAGAACAGAGAACAAGCCAAATGAGACTACCCCCTTAAGACCTAATTTAAGCCTTCTGAAATCGGAGGAGGGTCTGAAGGGAGCAAGGCGGTGATTGTACCAAAGCACTGCGGCCAGAGCAAGGAGGTATATGACAATCTGCAGATTGAGAAAAACGTCAAATTCATACCACTGAAAGATGATTCCAAGAAAAAAAAGAATAGTCAGCACCCTGACTCCCACATCTTTTATCGCTGATGGCACAACAATGCGCTGATTCATCCGCGCATAGGAGGCTGCTGTAATGTACAGGGTATTTATAGCTGTGATGATCCAAACAAGGTAGTAATAATCTGTGAGCTCCCGTGCGTTCCTGGCATAAAACCTTGTAACGGGAGTTTCAAACACCAGAAAAATTAAATAAAACAGAATTACCCCAATTGCTGATACCACATACAGCATCGTGGCATAGGCCCGATATGCATCTTTGTCTTGTATAAACGGAAAGTACTTCACCGAGACCTGCGGTATTCCGAGCACAGCGAGCGTGGAAAACATTCCGGCCGCATTCAGGACAATACGCAGAAGACCAATCTGGTCCTGAGTAAGATACGCCGGAAATAAAAACAACAATGTAAAAGTGCCAAGAGCCACTCCAGTGTAGGAGGCCACACTTGCCTTAAATGTCTGACGAGCTATGAGTCCCAAAATGAGGATAGATTTCGGATACTAAAATCTCAGGTGTTTTACTGTCAGACCGTTGTTTATGAGCTCCAAGAGTGATTCTACGCCTATTTTTAAATGTAACTTCACAAAATTGGCCGTGACCATCATGTCGCTGGCCTCGGTCTTCACACCTTCCGGCACCATCGGCTGATCGCTCACAAGCAGCAGGGCACCAGTAGGAATTTTATTCCTGAACCCAACCGTAAACAAGGTAGCTGTTTCCATATCAATAGCGATGGCTCTGGTTATTTTCAAGTACTTTTTGAATTCAGCATCATGTTCCCATACCCTTCGGTTGGTCGTGTAGACCGTACCTGTCCAGTAGTCTTTTTCATTGTTTCGAATAGTAGTCGACACAGCCTTTTGCAATGCAAACGAAGGCAGCGAAGGTACCTCAGCGGGCATGTAATTATTCGATGTCCCCTCCCCTCTTATGGCTCCTATCGGCAGAATTAAATCTCCAATGGTATTTTTCTTCTTCAATCCACCACACTTTCCAAGAAATAAAACTGCCTTAGGATGTAACGTAGAAAGCAGATCCATAATGGTAGCAGCGTTTGGACTACCCATTCCAAAATTGATGAACGACACTCCATTAGCATGAATGCTTGGCATGGATCGGTTGAGACCCATAATCTCCCCACCATAGATATCACGAAATACCTCCAGGTAATTATTAAAGTTGGTCAGAAGAATATACTTGCTGAATTGATCAATAGATACTCCTGTATATCTTGGCAACCAATTACTTACAATTTCT
>CALFUW010000103.1 GCA_937929815.1 uncultured Flavobacteriales bacterium
GCCCGAAGTACAGTGAAGACATTGTCAATAGCACCCTGGACCTCCCTGCGAATTTCGTCCTTGATTTTTTCATCAGGTGCATTAAAACCCACCCGGTCGTTCAGAAGCTTGGTTCCGAAGAGCGAAGGATCGGAATAGCGCAGTGTCAAACCCTTGGATTTGAGCAACATATCTAATTCCGTGAAAAACAAATTGGCGTAGTTGTCCTGCGAACTCCTGAGTTTCCTGTCCGTCTTATCCAGTGCTTCCAGGATGAGCGGGTTGTTTTTGTCTCCGGCAAGTTCTCTGATGATGTCGCGCACCTGTACTTCCAGAATCACATTCATTCCCCCTTTGAGATCGAGTCCCAGATTGAGTTCTTTTTGCTTTACTTCGGCATATGTGTATTTTCTTATGAGCAGATTTAATACCTTTTCTGAAGCCATAGAGTCAAGATACCTTTGCTCAGCTGCCTTATCACCACCGGCAAACTCACGGGCTTTTCTTTCGATCCTTGACGCCGTAAATGTGAAGGTGAGTTGGTACAGACAAGCGATGGCAAAGGCTATGGCGAAACCTTTGATAAGTCCCTTATTTTGCATTCCTTACGATGGATTTATATGATTTCTGTTTTGAGGCCGCAAATATAGCCGCCTCCATCTATTGAAAAAGTTCTTAACCTCAATTAAATGGCCATACCTGATTTATATACTCCGTCCGCGCCAATCTGTAATACTTATCCAGCACTACGCGCCGAACTGCTCCCATCTGAATGCCGGTTTTCAATTCATACACAGGTCTGACCCATGGCCAGTAATCCGCCGTGATAAATCCTTCGCGCGGTGCAGATTGGTACATCAGGTCCAGCGGAACAAAGAAAGCATATTCTTTGTCTGCATATACATATACCTCCACCGGCATAATGGCCTTACCTGAATTTTCGATCACAATTACGGCATTTCCATCGGCATCTTCCTTTACTTCTCGGATGCCAATTTGCAGCGTCTTGGTCGTGTATATCCACTGGTGGAAGTACCAGTGCAGTTTCACACCACTGACTTTCTCCAGACACCAGCGCACTTCATCCGGGCCGGGATGCTTGAATGCATACGCTTTGTACAACAATCTCAACCCCTCGATCACCTTATCGCGGCCGATGACGCCCTCCAGCTGCGCCAGCAGCAGCGATCCCATGTAATATGCGGCAATTCCATAGTTCCGATTGGTATGGAAGTGATCTGCATGCACCGCCATTGGTTCAAAATCTCCCTCCCTTGCCAGGGCCACATAGCGTTCCAGAGACGGCAGGTGCGGGTTGATTTTCATCAATTCCTCACCAGGAGGAAATAAGTCCTTCATAATCAGATTTTCCACATACGTCGTAAATCCCTCGTCCAAGTAGTGATGAAGCGATTCATTGAAGCCCAGAATGCCGTAAAACCAGCAATGAGCTGCCTCGTGCACGCACAATCCCACCATTCCCTTCAGCTCCCCGCTGCCGAGGATCAGCGTAGCCATCGGATACTCCATACCCCCGTCGCCACCTTGAATAAAGGAGTATTCCGGGTACGGATATGCACCGACATAGTAATCCATCAGTTGAAAAAAGCGCTCCATGTAAGCCGGCAGCTGCTCCCAGACCGAAACATTCGCCGTGCGGGGCTTGTAAAAAAATCTCAGCAGAGGTCCGTCCGGCACCTGGTGCGTCCGGTGCACATATTCAGGGTCTGCAGCCCAGACAAAATCGTGTACATTTTCAGCTCTGAAGTGCCATGTGATCAGCGCATTGGGTTTATGCCTGACATCACGCCCTGAATATCCGTGGCCGATCTGGTCAGCATTTTGCAATACACCCGTAGCAGCCACTGTATATCGCGCCGGTATCGTTATGCGTACATCCCATTCGCCGAATACACCGTAAAACTCCCGCCCCACATATGGATTCGGATGCCAGCCCAGCCGGTCATAGTTGCACAGCTTGGGATACCACTGCGCCATGCTGTAGGCGACCCCCTCCCTGTTATACCGCCCTGTCCTCCTGATCTGTACTGGTACCTGACTTTGATAGCGCATCTTGATCACCGCACTATCGCCGGGAAGGATCAGCACATCAGGCACATGGAGAATGGTTTCCCGGATCGTAAATTCCACCTCCGCACCATTTACATACAGGCTTTCGATGCGATGGTAACCCACCTCATCCGGCTTCAGCTTCCAGATTCGGTCGCCGACCCGACGATCCGGATCAGCGATCGTCCGCGACCGTATGTCCATCATGCTTCCCGGCTGAAAAGCATTGTAGTACAAGTGAAAAAACAATTCACTCAACGTATCCGGACTTTCGTTGTACAACACCAGTCGTTGATCTCCCGCAAACCGATGCATTCGGTCGTCAAACCTTACAGAAATATCGTACTTTACCCTCAATTGCCAATCCGTGGCAAGCGCCTCATTGCACGTCAGTACAGGCAGCAACGCAATAATGACAGGGTGGATCCTCATAAAAGATAAATTTTATACCCGGCCAAAGAAAGCCAACCTTCGGAAATAAAAAAAACCGACAAAATGTCGGTCTGCTCAGTGGAGTTGGCGGGATTCGAACCCGCGTCCAAACAAGGAATCCGTCAGCTTTCTACATGCTTAGTCTGTCGTTGATTTTTCGACCACCGGATGGAGACAGACACCCTCCCGATGGCTTATCTGCTTAGATTTCAGAGAGTCTTCGCAGCACAGACCCTCCTATTCACCCTTTTGTGACACCCCGTGATCCACCGCCGGGCGAATCGGCTGTGGCAGGATGACTTGCTCTGCCACCTTGTGACAGATAAAGCCAATCAACATCCCGTTGATTAAGCAGCAAGTGCGTAGTTGTCGTTGCCATTTATGGCTGTGACCAGGATTTACGAGCTTCGTCACCTGGCTCGGCATGCTTACTGACACATTCATCTTGCTGTCAATACCAGTCAACCCCTAAAAGAACGCGATCAGAAGCAAAAGTAGCAAAAAACATGCTAGCCCCGCTCAGGATTTATTTTACGGCCTGCCCTGACAAGGCGCCCAAAGCGCCTTCGTCAGGGACGGGCTATCCGCTTCTATTCGCCTTGCATCCGGGCGAGGCACATCGGGCTGCGGTGGCTTCATCCGTCGCCTCCTCGCTCCGTGTGCCTCCAGCCCATATGCTTCGGCTCATACCGCTTCTATCCCTCATGCACTTTTGCTGCACCTCGCCACACAGCAAGTCTGCCCCATTGCCATCCGCCCCCAACCGGCAAAACATTTTAATCCCCATTGAGAATAGAGAAAAAATCCCCATCCTTCCTTACGGGTATCCCGACCCTGATGACACTTCCATGATCATATTGCCTTGCCGTCATTTTTTTCATATATTCTTAACATTTAAAAAAATATTGACCCAAGTCATAGTACAGACCCATCATTTCTTCAAACCTTTACCAAAATTCAAAAATGCACCAGCAATGAACCTGAACATACCCGTATCCGACATCATGACCCGGCAGGTACTTACCATCGATGTGAAAAATCACCTTTCTGAAGCCGAAAGGCAGATGAAAAAGCACAAGATCAGACACATGCCCGTAGTAAAAAACGGAAAAATCGTCGGCATGCTCAGCCTGACGGATTTGTTGCGCATCAGCTTTGCCGATGCCGTCACCGAAAGCGACTTCAATCCCGAAGTTTACGATATGTTTACCATCGATCAGCTGATGACCAGACAGGTCACCTCGCTGAAACCTGATGATACCCTTCGCACTGCCGCCGAATTGTTTGTCAATCATCAGTTTCACGCATTGCCAGTGGTCAATGCGCAAGGTGAACCCATCGGAATCGTCACCACCACAGATCTGATTAAGATGATGCTCATCTGACTTCAGGTTTCGCTAAATCAATTGACAGATTCAGAAAAAAAATTATGACAACGAAACAATTCACACCCATTCATCGGCACAAGGTGTACTTTTGACACTATAACTCATTTTTATGAAAAACAAATACACGCTGATTCTCTCTTTTCTAAGTGTAGCTGCTTTTGGACAGATCTTCGCTCCCGAAGGGCTCAATATGCCAGGCGCATGGAACTCCTGGAGCAATCCCCCCACAAATCCCGCCATCGGTGGTGTTCAAGTTACAGGAGGTCGGGTTCAAATCAAAACAGGACTGGGCACCAGCATATACCAGACCATCTTCAGCGTTGCAGCATCAGGTGGTGATCTTGTAGGGGGCACATATGCGTGGTTATTTACCAGCGGTCCGCTCAGTAACCCATATCTAAACAAATGGGCAAATGTCGCTGTGACTACAAACACTGTTCAGACCTACACTTTGGGTGGTGCAAC
>CALFUW010000104.1 GCA_937929815.1 uncultured Flavobacteriales bacterium
GCAAATGCCGGCAGACCGTAATCCTTGTTTACTACGATGGGGATTTCGGAATGCGGGGAAATTAAGTCCTGAACCATAGAGGCACCAATACCACTTCCTCCTAATCCGGTCAAGATTATGTTCCGAATCTCAGACTGAGGGTTTTTAAATGTGCTTTTTTTGGCCAATGTCAATGCATCTACGATGTGACCGGGAAAGTTCTGGATAAGAGAAAGCATCATGATGACTCGATTATCTTTGAGCGGCTAAGTTAAAAATTCCTGGGTTTTATCATTTAGGTTACATAAGTTCGTCATTGATTGCCTCTACATCTTTGATCAGTGTAGGGAGCATTTTTTGAAGGAGTGAAAGAATTCCGTTTTTGAGCGTCAGCGTAGAGGACGGACATCCGGAACAAGCTCCTCTGAGCAAAACTTTTACTACCCCGTCTTCATACCCGGCAAAGGCGATGTTGCCTCCGTCCTGCTCTACAGCAGGCTTTACGTATTCCTCCAGAATTTCTACGATTCTCTGCCCGACTTCTCCCAGGTCTTCGACTTTGGGAGGCGAGAAGTCCCTGATTCCGGTATGGTCTTCGACAGAATCTCTCTCTTCTGAGGTTCTGACGGCGGTGTCTGACAGTACCGGATTGCCTTCAGCCAGATAGGAGTAGATAAACTCGCGGACTTCCATAGCCACATCGTTCCAATCAGCAATGTTGAATTTGGCAATCGCAATAAAATTGGCAGTGATAAATACTTCTTTTACAAAGGGGAAATGAAACAACTTTGTTGCAAGAGGGGAGATTTTCGCCTCTTCAATGTTTTTAAATTCATAGGCACCATCATCCACGAGCATTTTGTTGGCTACAAATTTCATCACCCCTGGATTTGGGGTGCTTTCAGCATAGACACTTACAGGTATTTTTTTGGTTTCCATCGGAGAGCTGTTTGCGCACAAAAGTACTTAGAGACACAATGATTAAACAGTATTGATACCTTTGTGTTCGATATTTTAGATATGGCACTCTTTAAAACAGTCAGAGAAAAGTCACCTGTTTTTGGTCAAAACTGCTTTTTTGCCGATACAGCCGTCGTCATCGGAGACGTGGTGATGGGCGATGAATGCAGTATATGGTTTAATGCAGTCGTTCGCGGAGATGTGCACTATATACGAATGGGAAATAAGGTAAATGTACAGGACAATGCCACCATTCACTGCACATACCAGCGCGCCCCGACCACCATTGGCAGCAATGTATCAATCGGTCACAATGCCATCGTACATGGGTGTACCATCCACGACAATGTGCTTATTGGTATGGGAGCCATCGTTATGGACGGATGTGTTATAGAGCGCAATTGCATCATAGCGGCAGGCGCAGTACTTTTGGAAGGCACACGGGTAGCCTCGGGAAGTATATTTGCGGGTGTTCCCGCCCGTAAAGTAAAAGAACTGGATGCAGAACTCTATGAAGGTGAGGTAATGCGAATAGCCAACAATTACGTGATGTATAGCTCATGGTTCAAATGATATCGAAGCGAATCTTTAGGATTTTTACCCTGGCTTTACTTTTCTGCTCGGGGATTATTGTCTCGGCTCAGCGCAAGTCGCTTAAGCTCGAATATCTTGTGATTTCAATTTATGAACCACCACAATCAGACATCCTCCAGTCCGCGGGTCTTTTGCAACCTAGGCAAACGGATATTGAGAGAAAGTTGCAGGAGATGCGTTCGATGGGAATCATTACAGAGATTTCTGCCTCGCCCGAGGTCCAAAGAGAAATAAATTCAATCAGATCACCTGAAATCCGCTCAACGGCTGAAGTCCTGGAAAGAGCATCAGACCTTGGATGGCGGCTGGAATCAGCTTTTTATCAGGATCTAAATGGGTTTCCGATGAGGGTATTTGTCTTTGTGAGAAAAAAGAAAAAAAAGTAATTGAATCTTCCCAACTTTGTCGCATTTCCTACAGTGCACTGGAGCCACAACTGGGAACGGCAGCACGAGTTGATTTTTCGTGCCTCGGAGTGGTTTGAAAGAGCATATGTGCATCAGCCCTATGGTTTGATCAACTATGGAGTAAACGAATTGCTATATAAAATACACGAATACTCTGCTAACAAAAAAAAGTCAGCTCCGGCGATAGTATCCAACCCTGTTGGGAAAAATTTCAGGTTTGTCAATCACTTATACCTACCTTTTCATTACAAAAAGGCGATCGACAGGTTGAATTACTATATTCTGTCGAAAAAGGCAGCCCCCGCCGAAGAGTCGGTGGTGTATGCGGGATACTGCAATGCCTTTATGTTGCAGTATTTTCGAAAAGGGGGATTTCGCTGGTTGGATTTGTTTGCACGTCGTCAGGTATCTGATCAGCTATCGGGCAAGGCAAAAGAAGTCGAGCGCAAGGCGGTAGAAACAGCGGATTTAATAACAGCTGACAGCCGTACTACGGCAGAAGACTACGCAAATATTAGACCGGATATTGTGTACCTGCCTCAGGGCGCAGATGTCAGGAGGTTTTACCCTGCGGATGGCCTCGAAGACATTGCCCGGAGGGCTGCCAGTTACAGTGGTGTGGCAGGCTATATGGGCACCGATCTGGTGGTAGATGTGCCTCTGATGGAAGGGATTGTGGAGACATGCACGGATCTTCTCTTTGTGCTGATTGGCGGTTTCAGGCAAGAAGGATTACGCAGGCTTAAAAAGTATCCGAATGTCTGTTTTACCGGCCGATTAGGATATTTCGAGTTGAATAAAGCATTGAACAGCATAGATGTAGGTTTGATTCCTTACTTGATCAACGATCGCACGGCCGGTGTATTTCCAACGAAATACTATGAGTATTTGGCATGCAATAAGCCAGTAGTTACGACACCTTTACCAGATTTAACAGATAAGGTATCGGGACATGTAGCCGTAGCAGAGGGGACCAAAGGGTTTGTGAAGGCTATATACGAATTGTTGGAGAAAAATTATGAGCCACGTGCGCCTCTATTGGAGGCTATGGAGAATACGTGGACGAAGCGTTTGGAGATAATAAAAGATGAATTAGCCAGAAAAAATATTTTTAGCTAATAAGTTCATTTCAGGTTTTCACTGTCATTTTTTTGAAAACATTTAGCTGAAAAGGAAGGGATTTTTTACCCCCTGGCCTCTGTAGCGAAAGCTCCGGGGAGAATGCCGGCAGGTTTGGTTCGCTACATTGTTCGGACGCCGGGAGGGGGAGTGTGTGCTGTGGCAGACCAATCCGCGAAAACCCGCAGCTAAATCAGCACAAATCTGTGTTTTCCGTTTTAGTTTTAGTTCAAGTCAAAAAAAATCACCGATACAGCCGTATTTCTCCCCGGCGGATGGGCATGGGATTGCCGTGGCGGTCGGTGTGGCGGATTACATAGAGGTACACCCCGTCAGGTACCGGGCGGCCGCGGTGAGTGCCATCCCAGCACTGAGCGATGTCGTCGCTCTGATACACCAGCTCGCCCCAGCGGCTGAAGATCTGTATCTGATAGCTGGCCAGATGCTCGCCTACTACCTCAAAGCAGTCGTTGCGCCCATCGGCGTTAGGGGTAAATGCATTGGGGATAAACAGGGTGGTGAAGGCCTGCTCCTTGTCCCAACAGAAGCGAGTGTAGAGCCTGAAGGTATCGGTGTGGACAAAGCACTCGTTGTAGGTATAGGCCGTATAGGTGCCCGGCTCGCGCACCGTGATGGCATAGGCCGTGTCGCCGGTGCTCCACACCGTGGTGATGCCCGGCATGCCGGCGGGGATCTGCACGGCCAACTGTGCCGACAGGCCTTCGCAGATGGTGTCGGGGTGCGGCAAGGCTGTGGTGACAAAGTCACTGATAAAGCCGACAGTGATGGTGTCGCTCCAGGCCATAAACTCCCCATCGATGGTCACCCTTACCCAGTAGCTGCCCGGCTGGGTGACGGTGATGGTGGGGGTGGTATCGCCAGTGCTCCAGAGGTAGGTGCGTGTTTCGTTTTCCAGGGCGTAGAGGCTGTCAGTTACTGTAGGGGTGAGCACTAAAGAATCGCCTTCGCACAGCACCGTATCAGCCGGCAGATGCACGCTGAAGACCGTATCGCTGCACCGGAAAAAATGCACGTCGTCGATGTAGAGTATAGAAACATATCTTATAGGTATTTGATTTATTCCACATCGAATCAACACCAAATCACTTGTGGAATCAACGATGGAGCTGAAATTATCATTTAAGTTCGGCTCTAACCAGCCTATATACAGCATATCATAATTTCCATTGGTTATGGTCGTTTTAAATGATACCTTCTTCCATTCTGCAGACTGATTTATTGAAGCCGAGTCATTAATCAGGAATACATGGCCAATCGAGGGAAGGTCAGCATTGGTGTAAGTGATGGGAGGATCGTAGGGCATAATCAACGAATCATCTTTCAAAAAGATGCCAATACTTTTAAATCGAAAGGTGTTTCTGCTATCGGCACGAGCATAAAAAAAACCACAATAGTCGCCCGTTTTGACTGTGTCTTTCAATTTATTACCAATTAAAATAACTCTAATGTTTTTTTGAATTGGGGTGCAAATTCCACTTGAGGATGTGACATTAAAAAAGATAAAAGGAGCTAATGCGAGATGGGTAATTCCACTTCTTGACTGTGGTATAGGGATTTTATTGGGATCATATAAAAAAAAATTTGGATGGTAAGTATTCACTGAGTGAAATTTGCCATTCCTCAAGACGTCAGTATAATCAATTTCACTATAATTATAATAAGGGAATCCATACCAAATTTTAATATTCGGACCAGTAGTGCCGGGTACATGAAATTTAATTGCAGGACAATCAAAAGTGGTATGACAAGGTTGATACAACTCTTCAAAAGAAGAATTTTGAATCAGATTTTGTGCATATCCATGGGCATATATGCTTAACAGGACAAGTAGAACATACCTTTTCATCAGCATTGATTTTTTTAGAGCCGGATGAAGGATTTCACCCGGCTTTTTTTATTTATTGCTTTACAACTTTATATACATTTCGATGGCCGCTTTGATGCACAGAAAGCATGTAAATACCCGCCGGCAAATCGCGCAGGTCAAGTGTAACTTGTTCGCTTAGGCTCAACTGATTTTTTTGAAACACAAGCTGGCCGTGCAGATTGTACACGGATAAATCTACCCGGGCATGACCACTGCCTTGAATATTCAATCCGTCTGTAAAAGGATTAGGATAGAGTTGTAATTCAGGCGCAGGCAGTTCTGCTGCATCAAGCGGTCGGTACGCCGGGGCTGAGATGCACGAATATATAGTTGCATTAGCAAATGGAGACACAATAGTTGCCATGGGATCAAAATCTGTTCCCTGAGTACTGTTCCAGTAATAAATCGGGGTCGGATTTGTATTAAATAAAGTCCCTAGGATTCTACTTGACACAGTATTATTAATCCACCTGTTGTTCGCTGTTTGGGCGGGGGAGCCGATGTTGCCGATGTTTACCTCGTGGAAGTAGATGCTCCTGGTAGCGATGAAATCGTTGCACTCAAGGCGGGTGAAGAGCAGATTGTCTCTGCCATAAAGGCCATAGCAGAAGTTCTCTATTGTGTTTGAAGATACCCAGGTATTCAGCGCGCGGTGGAGATGAATGCCGTAGTAGGCATTCATATCGCAACTGATCATCGTTGCCAGATGCTCGATGTGGTTATCGCCTATGATGGCGTTTTCGGTATCTACAAGTTTTATTCCGTCGAAGGTTGTCAGCGAATTGTTGCCTATGATGGTGTTGTAATTGATGTGCAGTCGCCTGTCTTGTGTCCAGTTGGGGTCGCTCAGCAGGCCATGTATATTAATGCCTTCGCTTCGCACGGTGTTCATCGTATTGTGGTGTATCAGCAGCCGTATGTAGTGCTGCTGATTGGTTGCTATGCTGATTCCGCTGAAATAATCCGATATTTCATTGTACATAATCGGTTGACGATACGGATGTGATAAAAAACCCAACATTGTGATTTGATATTTTAAACGTTGCCGTACTGCCACATGAGGCTCCCACAACTGTAGAACCATTAGAAGCCGGCAGGACAGCATACTGAGCCGTAAGCGACAGAGAAGATATGTACACACATAGTCGCATGGCCCGGAGCGTTAATACCTTAGCCAGTTTGCTGATGAGCTGATGAGCTGATGAGCTGGAGTAGTAGCTGTTTTCATAATAAATCGGACTTTAATGTTAGAAAATCAAAGTTAAACGAAAATTTAAATTGGCAAAATTTTTTAACACTTCCCCGGAAAAATTTCGGAAAAAATGGGTGTAAAAGGAGGAAAAAAGCGTTTTTCTACCCACCTGCTGATTTTGCTCTCTAAATCCGTTGGATTTAAAGAGGGGGGGAGTTGTCTCCCGCAGAACTGGCAGAAGGGCGCGGAAGGGGTAATGGATTTCGTTAAAGCCAGGATTGTGCTTTAAGGATCTGATTTGCGCCGGCATTTAAGCGGTGGGGCGTTACTTTTGCTGAACTATTGTTTAAGAGGGAGGATGAGTAGTCTGTATTGGAAGGAAATCAGGAGTTTTTTCGGGTCGCTTACGGCATATTTAACCATCATTGCGTTTCTGCTGCTCACCGGGTTGTTTTTGTTTGTGTTTCCCGGTGGGCTTAATGTGCTTTCGATGGGCTATGCGGGCCTGGACAGCTTGTTCATAATCGCTCCCTGGGTGTTTTTGTTTTTAATTCCAGCCATTACGATGCGGATGTTTTCGGATGAAATCAGGTATGGCACCATCGAGTTGTTGCTGACACGTCCGCTGACGGAGTGGCAGTTGATCTTAGGCAAATACTTCGCTGCAGTGACGCTGGTGATTTTGTCCCTGCTGCCATCGCTGGTATATGTATTTACGGTGTATGTGTTGGGCGATCCGCCCGGCAATCTGGACTCCGGGGCTACCATTGGGTCGTACCTGGGTCTGCTGATGCTCGGGGCTGTGTATGCTGCGCTGGGCATTTTGGCATCAGTGCTGACGGAAAATTCAATTGTGTCTTTTTTAATTGGTGTGTTTTTGTGTTTTTTCTTTTTTTATGTAATAGATCAATTGGCTGCTCTTAGTGTGTTGGGCAAGAGTGGGTTGCTACTGGCACACTTCAGCATCAGTGAACATTACAACAGCATCAGCCGTGGAGTGGTGGACAGTAGGGATGTGGTGTATTTTGCAGGAATGATTGTGGTGGCACTGGCTACTACTCGATTGGTACTCATCGTGCGCAGAAGCTGATAAAGCATGACGACCAAGGAAAAAAAACTCTATCTGTGGTATGGCAGCCTGCTGGCTGCTGTGATTGCCGTATATGTGCTGGTGCACTATATGGGTGTAATCCGGCTTGATCTGACAGCCGAAAAGCGCTACAGCCTCTCGCCGGTGACCAAAGAGCTACTGGCTGAAGTAAAGGAGCCTATGATCTTCACGCTGTATCTGGATGGGGAATTGCCATCGGGCTTCCGCAAGCTGCAACGCGAGGTGCAGCAGGTATTGCAGGAGTTCAGGGCCTACAATCGCAATATTCTCTACAAAACAGAAGACCCGGCTGAGGCAGGAGACAAGAAGGCTGTGCGCGACTTTCAGCAGCAGCTCGAGTTTAAAGGCCTTTCGCCGGTGCAGGTGGAAGTAAACGAGGGCAATCAGGTTCAGTTTCTTCAGCTCTTTCCGGGCATTATTGCCACATATGGCGAAAAGGAATCGGCCATACAATTGCTCAGTACCCACATAAATACCACACCCGAAAATCAGATCAATATTGCCATTCAAAATCTTGAGTACAATCTGGCCAATGCCATAAGGAAACTGGTGCGAAAGTTTAGACCCACCATTGCCTTTCTCGAGGGACACGACGAGCTCCAGCCAGGAAGAGTAGCCGACATTTCGAGGGCGCTTTCGGAGCACTACTCAGTTACCCGATTTAATCTCAGACAGTTTGAAAAGGATACATCCACCGGTGAAGTGAGCATCCTGAGGCAGATGCAACGCATGAGTAATTTTAACTGTCTGGTCGTAGCCAAACCTCAGAAGCCTTTTACAGATCTGGATCTGTTTCTTATTGACCAGTTTATCATGAACGGTGGTAAGGTTGTGTGGCTGATCGATGCCGTGGCTGCTGACATGGATTCTCTAAGTCGTGCTTCGGAATTTATGGCCTATCCGATCTTAGATGAGTTGCGCCTGGGCAATCTGTTTTTCAGATATGGATTTCGGATCAACACCAATCTGGTACAGGACCGAAAAGCGGCATGGGTCAGTGATATGCGGTCGGTAAAGCGTTGGATTTATTTTCCGCTTATTGATCCTCTGATGTATCATCCGGTGACCAAAGATTTGAATTCCGTGAAGCTGGAATTTGCCTCTACGATTGACACCGTGATGGCTCCTGGTGTGACCAAGACCCCTTTGCTTAAAACATCGGATGCGTCCCGCACGGTATCTACCCCGCACATTGTGCGTCTGGCTTACTTGTACAACTACCCCGGAAGAGAGCCCTTTCCGAAGCGTTTTCTCACGGTAGGTCTATTGCTCGAGGGGACATTTACCTCGTATTTCAAAAATCAAATTGTCCCAAGAGACGAAACAGGCCGACAAATTCCCTTCAGGGAGGAGAGTAAGCCTACTCAGCAGGTCGTGATAGCCGATGGAGATGTGATCAAAAACCAGCTCAACATTGTAAATCCAAACCTTCAAAAAGGAGTACCCCTTCCATTAGGATTCGACCAGTTTACCGGTATCCAATACGGCAACCGCGACCTGATGCTCAACATCTTCGACTTCCTGCTTGACGACAAAGGCCTGATAGCCTTGCGCAACCGGGAGTTTAAGCTCCGACTGCTAAAGATGAGCCGGGTGTATGATGAGATGTGGATGTGGCGCATCATTAACGTGGCACTGCCTGTGGTAATAGTGGTGCTGGCCGGGGTAGTCTATGTGCAGATTCGAAAAAAAATGTATATATAACGGATGAATATCGATTTAAAAGGATTGAACGCGCTGGTAGGAGGCAGCACTGCCGGTATAGGAAGAGCAATTGCCAGGGCTTTGGCATACTCAGGGGCAAGCGTTACTCTGCTCGCACGCAACGTTTCAAAATGCAGAGAAGTCCTGAAAGAGCTGAATACATCATCAGGTCAGCAGCACGACTTCATCGTGGCTGATCAGTCCGAGCCCTATGTATTAAAAGAATCCCTGGCAAAACATCTCTCCGGACAGGCCAAAACGATTCACATCGTCATCAACAATTCCGGCGGACCTTCTCCGGGACTTCTGCATTGCGCAGATAGCTCTCAGCTCGAGCAGGCCTTTACGCAGCATGTCATTGCATCTCACCTTATCATGCAAACCTGCATTCCGGGAATGAAACAGGCCGGATTCGGACGAATCATCAATGTAATCTCCACCTCTGTAAAAGCACCTCTGCCTAATCTGGGAGTATCCAACACCATAAGAGCCGCAATGGCCAATTGGTCAAAAACCCTGTCCAACGAACTGGCGCCATTTGGAATTACGGTAAACAACATCCTTCCGGGGGCTACAGATACCGACAGACTACATTCCATCATCCTGAATAAAGCAAATAGACTCAACACCACTCCGGAAAAAATAAGAGCGGAAATGATTTCCGAGATTCCGGCCGGCCGCTTTGCCAGTCCTGACGAACCTGCTGCCGCAGCCGTTTTTCTGGCGTCCAGACAGGCGGCTTACATTACCGGAATTAACCTGCCGGTCGACGGGGGCCGGACGGCCTCTCTTTAATTTTCGAACACCTCAAACCATTCATCAATCCCCCTCATTATCCGATACTATGACCGCTGAAGCCAATTTGTTGAGAGAGATTATTGATTCAAGTACAAATTTTTTGATCACGACGCACATCCATCCTGATGGGGATGCCATGGGAAGCGCACTTGCACTGTATCAATTTTTGAGAAGTTTAAACAAGCAGGTACGGGTGGTCACCCCTGATCAAATTCCGCCGTCCTTACATTTTCTTCCCCATGTTGAAGAATGTATCCCCTTTGACAAGCATCCCGATGTACTCACCGAGGCCATTAAGGGTGCCGAAGTGCTTTTCTGTCTGGACTTCAACACGCTGTACCGCACAGGAGATTCCATGGCGGAAGTACTCATGACTTTTCAGGGGAAGAAGATTCTGATCGACCATCACCTGCAGCCGGATCCGGATTTTGTACTTCGTTTTTCTGACATTTCGTTTTGTAGTACTTCCGAACTTCTATATACGGTGCTGCTTGATGCGTACCCTGACCGTTCCTGGCTTTCGGCATCTGTTGCAATGTGTCTCTACACAGGTATCCTCACGGATAGTGGTTCGTTCCGATTCAAAGCGGTAACACCCCGCACACACCGGGTTATAGCAGACCTGCTGGAGGCCGGTGCGCCACACACCGATATACATGAAGCCATTTTTGATCAGAACCGTCCGGAGCGCTTCAAATTGATGGCTGCAATGCTCAGTCACCTTACCTATCCATTGCAATCCGTTGTGTATTCCTGGATTACAGAGGAAGAATTCAATCGGTCCGGAGCAGAAAAGGACGATTCCGAGGGATTTGTAAACATTGGTCTTTCCGTTCGTGGCATCATGGTTTCTGCACTTTTCAGAGAGGAGAAGGATAAAATTCGTATTTCATTTCGCTCAAAAGGTGAAATAGATGTCAATCAGTATGCACGAAAGCACTTCCATGGGGGTGGTCATCGCAATGCTGCCGGAGGCACCTGGTATGGCACCTTGGAGGAGTGTATCAGGCAGTTTGAAAATACCGTTGGCGAGTTGGTCTGAAGGATGCTTTTGCCGGGGTATCCGAAACTCAAAAAAAACCACAGCATACTTTGTAGATTCAATACCTTTATCCGGCATACGCAAAAAACCGCAGTCTTGGAATCATTTGGCATGTTGGAAGAGACCATCCGTCGTGTAATCGGGTCCGATAGTGGCCTGGAAATCCGGGCTATACGCGGTGGATGCATCGGGCAATCCTACCGCGTGCAAGCGGATGGAAGTGTGTATTTTGTAAAAACCATGTCCCACCCAATGCCCGCTGATTTTTTTGAAAAGGAAGCCCGGGGATTGAACTTGCTCCGAATGAACGGACTCAAAGCAGTGCCTGAGGTCATTCATGCCGGGAAGGATTTCCTCCTCCTGGAATGGATCGAGCCCGGACGAGTCACAGACACAACCATGGAACTTGCCGGAAGGGCTTTGGCGCAAATGCATCTGAAAAAGCAACCCTATTTTGGCCTGGAATGGGACAATTACATCGGCTCATTGCCCCAGTGCAATGGTCGCTTTGACTCCTGGTCCGAGTGCTATTTTCACTCCAAATTATGGCCTGCAGCACAAAAAGCATATGCGAGAGGAAATCTACAGGCATCCATCTTATCGAATCTGGAAGATTTGTACAAAAAAATCCCTCAGATTCTCCCGGATGAGCAGCCCTCCTTGCTTCATGGCGATCTGTGGTCGGGCAATCTGATGGCCGATCCACAACAGAGACCTTATTTTATCGATCCGGCAGTGTACTATGGCCACAGGGAAGTAGATATAGCCATGACTTTGCTTTTCGGAGGGTTTACAGATTCCTTTTACGACACATACAGCGAAGAGTTTCCTCTGTTGCCTGATTTCAATTCCCGGATTCCGCTCTATAAGATGTATCCCTTGCTGGTGCATGCTGCACTTTTTGGTCGTTCGTATCAGGACGATTTTGTACATTGCCTTCGCATGTATCTGTAATCATTTATTGCATTAATAAACAAATGAAACAATTCAACATCCTGATTTTGCCCATTATTTCATGGTTCATGGGATCTGTATGTTGGTCATGCGATGGGTCAGACAAAAACATGCCCTCGACCTCAGAAAAGAATCAAGCCCGTGAACCACTCACACATATAGAAATTTTGCCTTACATACTTTCAGATTCTCTTACAGTCACTCAAATCAGGACGCATTTCGTATCGCGGGAGAAGGATTCAGCTTTCACCCTTGTCGTTCAGGCCAGCCGGAAGAATGATGTGTTTATGGACAGTGTCCATTTTGCCCTTAAAAAGTATGATACAGCATATGCAAGTATCGTCTTTACCAGACTGCCGTACGATGAAAACAACCCGCCGGAAATTAATTTGATTTATCATTAATGTACACGCTTCTCGTAAAGACCCTGAGCGGATTTGAAACTTTACTGGCTGACGATATTCGAAAGTACGGCGGAGAGATTATTTCAGTACACAACCGGTCAATTACCTGCAAAGGCGATTACAAGACGGTAGTGGATCTGAATGTCTGCTCGGGGGTGGCACTGTATGTCTACATCAAAACAGGAGAATTCAAAGCGGATTCCAGGCAGGAATTTATCCGGAAATCAAAAACCATCCCCTTTGAAAAATACCTTTCGACACATCAGACTTTTGCTGTCCGAAGTGATGTCTATGATTGTAAATGGATCGACAACGCCATGTATGCCTCCTTGCTCCTGAAAGATACCGTGGCAGATGTACAGCGGGAAGAATTCGGTGCAAGAAGTACAGTCGATGTCAAAAATCCGGATGTAGAGTTCTACCAATATATATATAAGGATCAAATTTCGGTATATGTTAATTCTTCAGGTGAACCGCTGTACAAAAGAGGGTATAAAACACTCGCTGCCAAAGCTCCAATCAATGAGGTTCTTGCCCACGGAATACTGAGGCTCTCGGGATATACAGGGGATAAGATTTTGATCAACCCCTTCTGTGGCACAGGTACTTTTGTGAGCGAAGCCATTCTGCTGACAGAAAACCAATGCCCCAACCAGTATCGTAAATCTTTTTCTTTTTCGAATTTAAAAGAGCATCCGTTTTATGAATATTGGCGGCAAATGACCGGCAAAACCCCGGCAGGCAAATCCACAACGCTTTATGGAATTGACAAGGACGTAAAGTCGATTGATACTGCTAAAAAGTCCGTAAAAAACATTTCTTCACAAAGTTCGGTACATTTTGAAATTTCTGATTTTTTCTCCTGGCAGAATCCTGTCGGCGAAGCATTTATCCTCATGAACGTTCCGTATAATCAACGGCTCAAAATCGAACCTGTGTCATTTTTTTCTCAATTGGGCGATGTGCTGAAGCGAAAATATTCAGGCAGTGAGTGCTGGATACTTTCGGCGGGAAAAGAGCACACAAAACATCTCGGGCTCAGATCGTCACAGACAATACCCCTCTTCAACGGAAATTTACAGGTTTTTCTCCAACAATTTAAAATACACTGAATACTCAAACCATGAAAACAATAGGAATTTTCACATCAGGAGGCGACGCACCGGGCATGAACGCCTGCATTCGGGCAGCTGTCCGCACAGCTCTTGCCAGCGGGCTGAAAGTATTTGCCATTCACCGGGGATATCAGGGAATGATCGAAGGTGATATCGTGCCAATGCAAAGCAGTGATGTATCTAATATCATACAGCGTGGCGGTACCATACTCAAGACTGCCCGAAGTGAGGAATTTCGCACCCCGGAGGGTCGGGCCATCGCGGCCGAAAATCTGAGACGCCACGGAATCGAGGGATTGGTGTGCATTGGTGGAGACGGATCTTTCAAAGGTGCTTCCGTCCTCTATGAGGAGCATGGAATACGGACCATAGGTGCACCAGGCACCATAGATAATGATCTCTACGGGACAGATGCCACCATAGGATACGATACGGCCGTCAATACAGTTGTAGAAGCGGTAGATAAACTGCGCGATACGGCAGCCTCTCACAACAGGCTTTTTATCGTAGAGGTTATGGGCAGG
>CALFUW010000105.1 GCA_937929815.1 uncultured Flavobacteriales bacterium
CAGATTTGGCTCCGGCGAAATCGGACAATTTGGTATCGGCATAATGCACGACGTAGCCAGATGGTTTAATTTACCTCTTGAGATTAAATTAGGATTCAATCATCAGTCTTTAAAATTAACGGTAGATAACCCGATCGAGGAAAATCCCAATCCAAACCAATTTTCCTTTAAATCAACCTCAAATGCATTTGATCTAACCATTGGAAAATATTTTTATGTCATCAAGCCTTACTTTCAAATTTCACGAATCAGCTACAGCAATGAATTGCTTCTGTCCGGAAAATTTAATTATGAATTTGATGAATTTCCCGGCATACCTCCATCCACTGCTAATCAAATAAAGTTTGAAATAAAAGATCCCATCGATATAAAATCCAGCAACTCTATGATCAACTACGGATTCGGACTCTTTATCAACCTAGGTATATTCTACATTCAAGGCCAGTACATGTTTGGTTCTTTTACCAATGCTGGTGTGGCTGCCGGTGTTAAAATTGGTTTTTAAGTAATAAAGTATTTAAAAGACATACCCATACAAATGTCCTCGCAGATCATTCAGCTGCGGGGATTTTTTTTACCTATTGACACATAAATCTGCAATGACTAACCTCAACCCATAATGCCACGGATCCACTCACATGAGTCATAATTCAAACATGTATAATTTCATTACAGCCCATTGAATATCAAGGATTTTATACTTTACACAATAATTTTTTGCTCATTCTACTTTAATCCGGGCCTGTTTGATACATAAAAATCGTAGCTAATCCGGGCATAGGCATAACCATCCTGATAGTTATTTACAGGCATATTCCGATCTTCGAAAGGCTGCCAGCCCCCCTCCAGGTCAAGGGTTAGGCCTTTGACCATCATCCAGCGCATCCTGAGAATGAACGAGTTTCGGATTTGTGGCATGAGCCATACCGATGACAAGGCCCGATTATTACCAACTAAAGCACTTACCTGAAATTTATTTTCTAAAACATCATAGGTTACATTCGCATTGTATGCATTCACATCGCTTAACTTTTCGTCCAGATGATTGTAAAGCAATGTTTTGCCAAAATCAACTGAGAGGTACGTCCGGCTGCCTACGCGCTCTCCGATACCAAACATTCCGTTGTAAAACGTATTGCTCGAATTCGGACGCACCCGATCTGTTCTGTCATTTACAAATCCTGAGATTCTCAATGTTGTATTCCATCTTCCTCGCTGAATGTTATATGAAACAATCCCATTGATCATCGTCAGAAAATCGTCTACCTCCGACCCCGGTAATGTGCTTCGGGTGCTGAATCGCTCCTGACGGTTGTACTGCAATACCACGGTCGGATACCTGGGAGAAATATTGAGCATCAATCCGGCGCCGTACATATCGGTTCGTAATGTAGAGAGCAGCACATTGTTCAGATTGTTGGTATACCCCTGATATGTGCCTGTGAGTGTGAGCTTTCTCCTGAAGAAGAACAATCGCTCCTGTATTAGAAGATTATCCGAATTGTTGCGCAGAAAAGGATTGCTGAGTGAAAAATACTGAGGACCTATCCGGCTGTAATCAGCAGTCAACTGGTGCCAGGACGTATTCCAGTTGACACTAATGAAATAGCTCAGAAAATCAGTAGATAGTTTAGTGGGTTTCGTTGATGAATTGATGATTAAAATCCTTTGAAATTTCGCCGGGTCAAAGGGAAATTTTATGTTGAATGCCGTATCCAGTTCAATTTTGGATATCGCACCTAATGATATATCATTGGTAACAGCACTGATCGACATGCCAGACTGAATAAAGATCCTCCGCCGAAATAAACGCGCCTGAAATTCTGCACCGGCCACAATGTTGTCTTTTGGCGCCAGACCGTACCGAATGGAATTGGTATCGTCTTTTGCTTTCAGTCCATTGATGGCCATCATCCATGTTTTCTTCTTATTGCCCATATACATTCGCACTGCAGTAATATCTCGTCGGTACATACCGGGGATTACATATTGTGAATCATTGACCATGTTTGTAGGAACGAATCCAAACTTGTCGTCTATAGCTTCTAACTGGCCCTCTATGGCCCTGTTAAGCCGGCCATGGACGATCTGTACTCCTGTCCCGCCTGCTTTAATCTGTGCACTGGCCCCGGTAATCCGCACCCCGGATAAGACCAGACGATCAAAAGCAGGATTTAAATCTCCCACCAACGCCTCGAGCCAGGGTGTCTGAATACCGGTTTGAAAGAAATTTCTGCTTTGAATGAAGTTGCGATTATCACTCGTTGCAAACATTTGAAACGGTATGGTCACCTTATCGAGGACCAATCGCGTATTGGCAGTAGCAGTGCGCGTAAAAGGTGGCTCTTGTCTGAGTGCAGCGCCCGGACCGGAAAGGTACTGTTCGCGATTGTCTATTGAAATCGTTCCTCCAAATGAATATTCTTTGTTTCTCCTACCCTCATCTCCTTTCTCACTGCTTCGCTCATTGACATAAAACACCCATTCAATTTCCTGCCAAGACGATATACCTTGTAATTTGAAAAAAATCCGCAAGTGATTCCGCCCATTGTGAAGCAATTCGTAATGGATAAATGACATTGTATTATGCACAGTTTTTACGTCTGGATAAATGGGCTTTTTGTTGAGAAATACCTTTACCTTACCAGACACAAATGTTCTCTGATCTTCAAGTGCGATCGACACAAAGAGGTTTTCGGCCGGGATCACACTTTCAGGTTCAGGCGCCAAAATCTGATAGCGTAGTTCCTGACCAGATAAGCGTTCTGAGAAATATATCGTTAATATTGTAACCAATAGGGTAATACGACTACAGGCAGCAGACATGGTATCTGGTAATTTTTTTAGTTAGAAGTAGCTTGCTTCTTTTTGACCTGGGTGATGATCTCAATTGGCACAGATCGGTTACTAGCCAAACCATCCTGGCTAATTGCTTCTATTTCAAACTTATATTGAGTAAAATAGCGCATCGGCCCAGTATTGAACGAACGTCTGTCTGCCGGCAGGTCGTTTTCGGTGATGATCAGCATTCCATCTCTGTAGAGGCGAAATCCTTTCAGATCAGAAATATTTGGATAATCCCAATAAATAATTGCAGCACTTGAATCTACCTCCCAGTTTTTTACGATGGGTACGGGCATTATCTTGCTGGAGACTTTGACTGTGATCGTGTCGCTCAGGTCGCTCTCATACATATACTTACCCAGCGACGAGACACAAAATTGGTACGTTGCGCCTTGATCCAGGTGAATTTCATATACAAAGCGGGTGTCCCTGATGGATTCTTCAAAATTGACCCAACGAATTTCATTGGTGAGCGGGTGTGAAGCATAGACATAAAATTCCTGGGTGATGGTATCATCGGGGCTTCCTTTTTCCCATTCCAGCGTCACAAATGTCCGGCGGTTTTGTGTCCTTACTGTAGCCCGCAGATTTTTTGGACGCGGGGGAAGTATTTTGGGTAAATAGTACAATATGACATCATCGCTCAGGATCTCTGTATTGTCATTGTACACGGCTTTGATGCGGTAGGCATAGTATTCCTTTGGAATCAGACGACTTTTGTCGTTGTACCCGGTCGCATTCGGATCGTTGATGGTAGCAATCTTCTCAAAGTCTCCGGGGGGTTGTGCTCTGTAGATTTCAAATCTGTTAAGATGCCGGCGGATATCATTAGAGATGGAGTAGTGAACGATGATTCCCTGGTCATAGTCCAGGTTGCCCTCTATGTTTCTGATTTCAGGTTTGGCATATGACTCGATGATTTCATTCGGATCATAACGAAAGATATTTTCGCTGTCTTCGAAGTTAAAAATGGAAACCAAACGGATGGAATACACATTTATCTCTGTGGCGGATGCATTGGAGTCGAAAACGGAGTAATATCCGTCTGAATTTCGCTGAATCACAAACGTCTGGTTAATCTTCACCCACTCGGCTCCTTGCTTGCGATACACGTTGAATCCTCTGTGAGCAATCAGATTAAGTGTCTGCTGATCAGCTTTCCAAAGGATCTGGACGGAGGATTTACTCTCAAAAATTTTTACTTTAAAATCCGATATGCGATTAAAGTAAAACTTCTCTCCGCCCATTATGCGGGTTGTAGCTGCCGGCCGGCTTTGCTCCCGCTGATTAATGATGAGAAAAAGACCGTACTCATAGGATATGCCATTTTCTACTTCAGGGTCATCACATCCCAATCCCGCAGCCCTGGCAATATTATAATTGATCCCCACACCAAACTGAAAATCACGAAGCTTGTCAGGGTCAGAAAGTGAAGCCAATAGTGCTTGATTATCAAGCTGTTTGAGTTTGTCAGAGATAAAGAGGCGATTGATTTCTGACTGCATGGCACTAAGCTGATCATCGGTTAAATTGAGATTGGAATAACTTCTGGTAGCAGACAACTCAAAAGGAATGGGCTCGGTCACATTGACCCAGCGACGCTCATTAACCCGACGACGCTTAAGCACAAAAGCATTGAGATTGGCTGGTACAGACCGTGGTACCCACAGAAAAGACCACCGTACCCCATCGGCACTGCCTGCATTGAGTACAAACGTTTCATTTTGAGCAGCCAGAAGTATAAAATTGAGGCTTATCAATCCACTAAAAAATATTTTCATAGTGTCAATGCTGTTAAAGGGTGATAGAAATTTCGGGGCTTTCAATCACATTTCCGTAAAATGGAATCGAAAAGGGTAGCGTTATCCGGCCGTTGCCGGTAAGGGTAAGCTGATTGTTTTGGTAGCTGGCGTTGCCGTTTACCTCCATCTCTGCCCCGCATTCGTCTTCATAGAGAAATGTATTGATTCTTACGGTTGCATTACCATAAGCATTGATCCCAAAGGAGCCAGAGATCCCCTGTGAACTAATGCCGACATCAGCTCTGGAGTTAATATTCATCTGAGCATTGAAACGAAATGCTCCTCCAAGCCATGAATCATCGTATCCAAACTGAGCGGTAAGCCGCCCACCCATTCTTCCGGTGAAGTCTTCAACACTGCTCAGGCTGCCATTCATATTGAAATATCCCTCATG
>CALFUW010000106.1 GCA_937929815.1 uncultured Flavobacteriales bacterium
CGCATATCCGCCATCCCCGTCCCGAAGTCCGCCTCGGAATTCAATGAAGTTGGTTCTAAATCCTGAGCGGGTCGTATTGCCTTCCTGAGTCACATAGATTGTTCCGTTGTCTTGTGTTCCGCCCATTATCTCACCATCAAAGGAAAAAGACACAGAATAAAATTGGGTGGTCACATAACCAATGTTTACCTCTGTCCATGTAAATCCGTTATCCAATGAGCGAAACACTCCCCCGTCGTTCGTTGCGTATAAGATGGCACCATTTAATCTGTTGCCTACCATTCTATGCTGGTCCACATGGACATAAAAAGGGTTGGTGGGTGATTTGAAAGACGATGAAATTTGTTTCCAACCGCCTGTCAAGGACCACTCCCACAAGTGAAGACCACCGACAAAAATTTTGTCTCTATCAATGGGAGACACGGTCAACATCATAGCAAACTGACCTTGGTCAATCGGATTAAAGGTGGTAGAGCGCTGACCGATTACCGTCCAGCTTTGACCTTTGTTCGTACTTCGGAAAGCTCTCTGAAAGTTTCTTTGAACATCGCATGTGATTACATAAACATAATTGGGATCCTGAGGTGAAACGGCCACAATGGCTCTTTCACCATTTTCGACCGGCAGATCAGTTGGGCCGGCCTGGTTGGCAGGTTTGGATATTTCTGTCCAATCGTTGATACCATCGGGAGAGTAAAACGTGCGCATCCCTATACTTGCCCAGACTCCTCCGTCTTTATCCTGAGAGAGATCTGTACATCTGATCAAGCCTGTAGGGCCTGAAATGGGGTTAGTCCAGGTTTGTCCACCATCAAGACTATATCTCATACCCCTGTTGGTTCCAACCAGCAAACCGTCTTGTTGGCCTTTCAGGGGCACCATGGCGCCAACGGCTATCCAATCTGCACCTGTACTGTTGGGCGTTGGCACAGTCGAGGTGAGTTGCTGAAAAGTAAGGCCTCTGTCTGTCGATTTAAAGATTCCCTGTCCTAAAATTCCACCCGCTCCCGTACCAAAAGGAGCATAATACATGCTTTCGCCGGTTCCGTAGTAAATGTTGCCGTTTTCGGTCTGGCAGATTGAAACCACCGCCAGATTTTCCTGCATAATGTTAACGGGAGTCCAACTCACGCCTGCATTGGTAGAACGATATAAGCCTCCACTGACGCCTCCCGCAAACATTAAACTTGCATTGTCTTTGTCCTGAAGGAATGCCCGGGTACGTCCCCCAATGTTGTCCGGTCCCAGCTCAATCCAACTCAACCCTAGTCCTGCTGCACGGCTCAAAAATTTTGAGTGCTCTTGTTGTGCCTGTATCTCATCGGAAGGGTCTACTACACCTGTAATTTGATTAGCACGTATAGCGTGTAGCCATTCAGCAGCTCCCCGGGCATTGTCTTTTTGCACGAAGGAGATCCTAGGCTCATAGTCAGGAATTTGATTTGTGTGTAGCAGTTGGTAGTACAACATTATTCCCGCCAGCATCAGAACACTTCCTAGAGTGCCAAACAACATTCTTTTCTTCATATTAGGTATATATTTTTCAAATTGTTAAATTCGAATTTCAAAAATATTAAAAATTTTGCTTTTGAATCAATCAAACCAAATGTTTTTCCGCATGATAGGATGAGCGTACCAAAGGGCCGCTTTCCACGAATCTGAATCCCATTTTTAGTCCCTCAATTCTTAAAAATTCAAACTCTTCAGGGGTGACAAACCTTGCTACGGGCAGGTGTCTGCGGGTGGGCTGCAAATACTGTCCCAGGGTAATGATATCAACCCCGGCGGCTTTAAGGTCACTCATAGTCTCCAAAACTTCTTCGATCGTCTCCCCAAGGCCCAGCATGACCCCGGATTTAGTCCTAGGTTGACCACTATTTTTAATGTATTTGAGAACCTGTAGGCTGCGATCGTACATGGCCTGTATGCGCACTTTTCTGGTCAACCGTCGAACTGTCTCCAGATTATGGCTGATCACTTCCGGTGCAGCCTCCACAATACGGTCAATGTTGCGCCTTTCACCTTTGAAGTCAGGTATCAGGGTTTCCATGGTTGTGCCCGGACTTATTCTTCGGACAGCCCTTATGGTCTCTGCCCAGATAATGCTGCCCCCATCGGGTAGATCATCTCTGTCAACCGAAGTGATTACTGCATGCTTGACCTTCATCAGACGGATTGAACGTGCTACGCGCTCCGGCTCATCCCAATCGACTGCCTCAGGTCTGCCTGTGGCGACAGCACAAAAGCCACAGGAGCGGGTACAAATATTTCCGAGTATCATAAAAGTAGCAGTACCTGCTCCCCAACATTCTCCCATGTTTGGACAGTTTCCACTTTCGCAGATGGTATGTAGATTGTAATTGTCTACTAATTTTCGTACCTTCTTAAATTGATCTCCAGTTGGCAATTTTACTCTCAGCCACTTTGGTTTTTGGATCGCTGTTTGTGGTTGTGGTTCTAATTCTACAAGAGTAGGTGTTTCGCCTGCAGGCATTAATTCCATCGCTTACCAAAATTTATGTTACAATATAACTGAATAAAAACAGACGGGTTTACAAAGTCATAAAAAATTGGAATTTCTTTTCGGAATGCATCTGCCACCACGCCCACTTCCAAAGATTTTATGCTTTCGTCCACACCTAAATAGTCAAACAGAAAAGAGGTTTTAACATACAATCCCGGTTCTATTTTAGTCTCCCCGATTCCCTGAAAAAAACCTGCTTGTCCAAGAATATTTTGCTGAGGTTCAGAGGGGTTGTACCTTCTAATCAAAACGCGGTCTTGTCCAAATGAAGACTCTGTATTCTCCAATTCGATGTAAACCGGTTTTACAAATCCAATAGAAAATCCTCCCCCCAACAACCAGGAGATGATGATTCCGTTTCGATCGTAGCGGTCGTACAGGATTTTTTCTCTGAACATACCAGTCCGGAGGGAGAAGAAGCTGTTGATTTTATTAAGGACAAATCCTCTATTGTTTCCTGGTAAAATTCCAAAGGTCTTAATTTCCTTCTCATGCCGAAGGTTGAGGATATCTGTTTCAAAACCGTACTTTCTGAAATTGGTAGGATAATAACCCCTTCTGAAGGAAATACCATAACCCCTTGTATGTAAATGTAATCCTAATGAAAAGTCGTTTTCGTATACAATTCGCCGGTAATCCCCGCTGCTCACTTCCTGAGCAGGTGCATGTGTACTTGCCCATATAAAAAGTAGCAGATAAATACCGGATACTGGCTTCACACTTTTATTTCTGCTTGAAGATTAATATGTGAGTATGATGGACATTTCTCTTTCGAACGGCATGAAGACATCAGAACGATGAACATTCCAAAGCACACAAAAACGACAAGAAAACGCTTCATATATATGAATTAATTGATATGTATATAAATCAACAAACATACTACTTTTGTTTTATTCATCCAATCGTGTAGTGCTGCAAGACAAGCTGAAAATCTTAAGCACCCAGTATCCTGAGTATTTTAGTAGAGAAGTATTGGAATCAGACTATTTCAGGAATCTGGCAGTATTTATAGAGAACGAAAGAAAACACTTTACAATCTTTCCTAGGAAGAAAGACGTCTTCAATGCTCTTTCCATACCACCGGAAAGGGTCAAGGTGGTCATTATCGGTCAAGACCCGTATCACGCTCCCGGTCAGGCTCACGGCTATTGTTTTTCAGTACCTCCAGGAGTAGCATTACCTCCCTCATTGGCTAATATTTTTAAAGAATTGAAGGACGACTTGGGTATTGACAGAGGATTGAAAGGTGACCTGACCGGTTGGGCCAGGCAAGGAGTGATGCTCTTGAACTCCGTGCTTACTGTGCGACAAGGCCAGCCAGGAAGTCATGCAAACAAAGGGTGGGAAATTTTTACAGACCATATATTGCAATGTGTACAAAGGGGTGGTAAAAATGTTGTCTTTGTCTTATGGGGTGCCTACGCCAAGAAGAAGCAGACACTTATTGATCCCACGCGTCATTTTGTGATCACAGGCGCGCATCCATCGCCCCTGAGTGCCTATCAAGGTTTTTTTGGTGGCAGATACTTTTCGCGCATCAATGCGTTATTGACTGAAAAAGGAAAAACACCCGTTGATTGGAGTCTCTGATAGGATTATTGTTTTTCATACAAGTAGTTGCTGACGATTCGTGTTTTCTGATTATGCCGGCCGACACCGTGGCCAGCAGGCTTATGAGCGTGTTTAAATCGGATACCTCTTTTGATAGTTTTGACGATTTAGTCTATCGGATTGATTCTGTATTCCAGAAGAACAATTACCCATTCTATTCAATCCACAAGATTGACAATGGCTTGTGTACAGGACTATCCGTACGTTCGGGTCCTTCACTTGGCGACTCTGTACAGGTGCGCTATGTTTCAGATCCGCATCAGCCGATAGAAGTCATTGATCTGAAAGCGTTTGATTCCAGAGTACGACAGATTCTGGAAGAAGAAGGAAATGCCGGATTTCCATTTTCGCGAATTACACCTGTTATTCAATCGTTTAATGGTGGTCTGCCCGTCATTGATGCTGAACTGGACAGAGGCCCTCTGATCGTCATAGACAGTCTGGTTATAAAATCTGAAAATCCTCCTAAACTTCATCTTATATACAGATATTCAGGACTCAAATTACCATTGAGATACAATGGCAAAAAGATAGAGGAATCTATTCGGAGTCTTGAGAATTCAGGAGTTTTCGAGTCAACTGCACCTGCTTCCATTTTATATTCTGAAAACGGCAGTACATTATATCTGTATCTTAATAAAAAACAAAGAGTCTTCGCAGATCTGGTCATTGGGCTCAATTCCAATGATCAGGGTCAAACCATTCTAACCGGCGAAATGCATCTCGCTCTAAAAAATGTCTTTGGGAATGCCGAAAGCATCGCCTTGGAGTGGCGTGCACCTGCGCAGCAACAGCAATTTTTAAATCTTCAGTTGGATTTTCCTTTTATGTTCCGCACTCCGCTGGGATGGTCTGCAAATGTGCGTTTATTTAGGCAGGATTCGACATTTGCTACATTTTCTGGAGACGTCGCTGCCAGGTATTTTTTTTCGCCCATAATCTCTGCCGGGATTGGGTTTCAGCGTGAGTCGTCTTCCGCCCCCGGCGCACTTCAGGCAGAAATAAGCTCATTTACATCTGATTACAGCTTTATCAGACTGCTTTACAAAAAGATGAACGGATCAGGTGTGTACCGAACAGGTGTATCCGGTAATGCAGATGCAGGTGTTGGGATCTTGCGTAACCAAGACAATGAAATTAATCGCTTAAAATTTCAAATGATTTTGGAATCTGAACAAATCCTACATTCTAATCACAAAATCTTTAATCGGTTTTCAATGTTTCATCTGAGCGGAGAAAACATATTGCTTAATGAATCCTTTCGAACTGGAGGGGTTGGCTCAATAAGAGGATTCAATGAATGGTTGTTTTTTGCCACCACTGCTGCAATAGGTGTAGCGGAATACAGGTTTTTTTTGGATTCCAATACCTTCCTGAAGGTGTTTTATGATGGGGCCTGGCAAAGGATTTCGTCTGGAGAGGTTGGATACTTTCAGGGAGTGGGTACCGGGCTGGCCTTGCCGGTTGGCAATGGGATATTTAACATCGATGTCGGCGTCGGAAAATTCCCTGGACTGCCCTTTAATCTGCGCGACACAAGGCTTCACGTGGGAGTTTCAGCAGGATTTTAATATCTGGACACATCGTTATTGTTTAGTATGCTCCGATTCATCCTCATTCCAGCGCTTTATCATTTTTGAGGCATTTGGTATAGTCTTCAGCATCCATTGAAATATGATTTCTTTTTCTTCCATGGGAGTTAGCTGCCACCTTTTTACTTCCGACTCAAGCCTCTTCCTTAGCCGATACATCAGTATTCCTGCAGTGATGGATACGTTTAGACTTTCTGTAAATCCCATCATCGGGATGTGTACAAATCCATCGGCTGATTCTATAATATCCGGGTGCAGACCATGGCGCTCGGAGCCCAAGGCTATACAAAGAGGTGAAGAAATATCAAGGTTTTCTAAAGTAGTCTCTTCTGAGTGGTGGCTTGCAGCGATCAGCCTGTAGCCAAGATCTTTAATCTTTTGTATTGCCGGGCCATATCTGTCGGCTTCCACATGTACCGGATGGTGGATCACCCATTTTTGCGCACCCATTGCAATTTCTTTATTAACCTTATAATTGTATCTATCCTCCAGGACAAATACCTTGTTATAACCAAAACAGTCCGCCGTACGTATGATGGCACTGGAATTTTGCTCATGATACAGATTGTCAGTAAGCCAGGCTATATAATTGGTCCTTTGTTTAACAATCTGTGCGAATAGACTTTTTTTGTGTTCACTCAGCAAATTAAAAAGACGGTCAAAGTATTGTAATTGCAACTGTTCATCCACTTGATTATCCGATATAATTAGCTTTCCATTAGAAGCCTATCTTCTCTAATTTAGCGCGCAAATTTACTTACGGGTATCATGTTAAATAAATTGGTTCGTATCGCATTGTTTGCTATTGTTTTATGTGTGAGCATTTGGCAGTTTGTGGTTGGAAATATCGGAAATGGAATTTTTCTTTTTTTACTAAGCGGCATTGTCTTGTTGTCTTATTTTCGAAATGAAAATATGATCATGGCACTTTGGTATCTGCGTTCTCAGCAGTTTAACAAAGTGAAGAAATGGCTCTCAAGAATCAAAGATCCTGAAAAATCCCTGATTAAATCACAGGCAGCATACTACTACCTGCTTCAAGGATTGGTAAGCGGTCAGGAGCAAAATCTTAATGAGGCAGAAAAATACATCAAACGCTCCATGGCGCTAGGCCTTAGAATGAAAACAGACGAGGCAATGGCGTGCCTTCAAATGGCTGGTATTGCACTATCTCGCCGGAGAAAAACAGAGGCTACCATGTGGATCAACAAAGCAAAACAACTTGATGAGAAAAAAATGCTTGCAGACCAAATCAAGCAAATGAAAACCTTTTTAAACAAAATCTAACAAGGTCCGGAGTTTTTTACCACTAAGTACAAAAACCAAGCGTAGCCATAAAATCTGGCATATCTCGTTGCCGCCAGTATAAGGTAATTTCTGAACGGATACCTTACAGCACCCGTCACTACACTCATCGGCGAAAATGGGAGGGGTGCAAGTGCAGAGATTACGATCAGGACTCCACCGAACTTTTTAAGCAATTTGAACTGGTTCTGAAATTTTTCGTCAATCCAGTATTTGACAAATGAAACATTATAAAGTAGCCTCCCATATCCATAACTTATAATACCTCCCAAATAGCTGAGTGTAGCTAATATAAAAACAATGCGATACGGATGTTCAAAACTTTTAGCCCATACGATAAATATATCAGGGGATAAAATACCCGTAAAAGATTCAGAAAGAAATAATATACCCATTATCAGCCAAACGGGATATTGATTGAGATGCTCACATACAAAATGATTAAAATCAAAAACATAATGTGTCAAAATCCAGAAAATACCCATGAATAATGATATTGTCAATAGAAGGTTCCAGACGTTTCTACTGATAAAAGCATAAAATCCTTTCTTTCTATTGACGTAATGTACTACCTCGATATACCTCAGCAGTCCTCTATTTTTTTTCTCCAATGAAGAAATAATTTTTGCCCAAGTTAAAAAAGTTTCTTTTACAATGATTTTTTTGAGACTTTGTAGTGTCTCCACATGGCAAATGCAATGATCGATACCAAGACATACGGTACCGACATCAGAAATAAAATCCCAAAATTAAGGTTTTTAGCACCTACCTGTCCGCTGGAAGATTCCGCTACTGCTTTACACATAGCACATTGGGCATAGACTTCTGGCATTAAGAGAAATACCTGAACTATCAGAGCTATTAAAATCACATAAACTGTCTTCTTCATAATCATCTAAGCCGGATAGTAAGGAGTCATCAAAACATACACCAAAACACCTGTAATAGCCACGTACAGCCATATCGGATAGGTGTATTTAACCAATGCTTTGTGTTTTGAAATTTCCATGGTTGAACCTCTGTAAATCGACAACATCGCTAAGGGCAATACTGGTACGGAGAGAACAATATGGGAAACGAGAATAAAAAAATAAACCGTACGTATCAAGCCTTCACCTCCAAAAGGTACTGGGGGATTTGAAATTTTTGAAATTACATAGGACACCAGAAATATGGCTGACAGGCCAAATGCACCCACCATTACAGCCCTGTGAAGCTGTATTTTCTTTTTGGAAATGAAAAGTCCGCCCAGAATGAGCAGCACGGCAGTAGTTCCGTTCAAAATAGCGTGAAATGCAGGAAGCTTTTTGGCCTGAGGAAATGTACTTTTCAGGCTGAAGAACTCAGGAAACAGCATGAGTAGTGCCACCGCCAGAGGAACAACGATTGACAGAATGGTTATCAGAAGAATAACAATTCGATCCTGTTTTTTTAAGGTGATTGACATATTCAGGATTTTCTATTTTTTTTTTCGTTTCAATGATTCTAACTTCTCGTATTCAGCG
>CALFUW010000107.1 GCA_937929815.1 uncultured Flavobacteriales bacterium
AGGAACATTGTTTCCAAAAGGAAGTGGAGCTATTTCGATAAAATTTCCACTAAATGTCGAACCTCCCGGATTGGAAAGTTCTACCCTGATCACATTGTTTGACTGTAATACACCGGGATTGACAAAAAAGGTAACTTGTACTGTATCACATTGGCATAGCTGGGTATTAAGTGCAGGAGACGCTACAAACACTTGTCCCAACGCTGACGTGGCAAATGCCAATGAGAATGAAATTAAAATGAATTTTGGAATTTTTTTCATTCTTTTTTATTTTTAAGCAAATTAAAACAAGATTTTGGTTCGAGGTTAACCGTTTTATTTCAATCAAAAATATTTGTAGGTACAATAGTGATTGTTTAAATAAAAGTGGATAAAAAGATTTTTGAATTTCTTTTTTTGAAAAATCATCGGGTCAATAGTTTTGCCGGCCGCAATTGATTTAAAGGATTTATGAAAAATGAATACAGTATATTCGAACTTTTGAAAACCAAGCCCGTTGGCACATCTATGACACTGAGCGGATGGGTACGGACATTCAGAAGCAATCGGTTTATTGCCTTAAACGATGGAAGTACAGCAAAAAACTTACAATGTGTCGTTGATTTCGAGTCGTTTGACGAATCACTTCTAAAAAGGATCACCACTGGAGCTTGTATTCGCGTTTCGGGCAAAATTGCAGAATCACTTGGTAAAGGACAGCCAATCGAATTGATGGTAGAAAGTTTGGAAATACTCGGGGATTCAGACCCGGAAAAATACCCCCTGCAACCCAAAAAACACAGTCTGGAATTTCTGCGCGAAATAGCACATCTGCGTTCGCGAACGACTACCTTCGGTGCTATTTTCAGGGTGCGACATCATCTGGCATATGCCATTCATCAGTATTTCAATGAGAATGGATTTTTTTACGTTCATACACCCGTTATTACCGGGTCAGATGCCGAAGGTGCCGGTGAGTTGTTTAATGTTTCGGTATTGGATAAGAAGAATATACCCTTTACCGATTCGGGCGAAGTCGATTACTCCCGCGATTTTTTTGGCAAAGAAGCAAATCTGACTGTAAGCGGACAGCTGGAAGCAGAATTACTTGCCCTTGGACTTGGAAAAGTTTACACGTTTGGGCCTACATTCCGGGCTGAAAACAGCAACACGGCCCGCCACCTGGCTGAATTTTGGATGATCGAACCGGAAATGGCTTTTTATGATCTCCGGGAAAATATGGACCTGGCCGAAAGTTTTCTAAAATACATCATTCGGTACACCCTGACCCATGCAGAAGAAGATTTATCCATCCTTGGTCAGAGACTGACCGATGAAGATGCGTCGAAGCCCGTTGACCAAAGAGCGATGCCTCTGCTGGATAAATTGAAATTTGTGACCGAAAACGACTTCCAACGAATTACCTACACAGAGGCCATTGATATTCTCCTGAATTCCCCGTTTCACAAAAAGAAAAAATTTAATTTTCCGGTGGAGTGGGGTATGGACCTTCAAAGCGAGCACGAGAGGTATCTTGTAGAGAAGCATTTCAAATCACCTGTCATCATCACGGATTATCCGGCTGCCATCAAGGCGTTTTACATGCGGCTGAACGATGATGAAAAGACAGTCCGGGCCATGGATATATTGGTTCCGGGTATCGGAGAGATTGTCGGAGGTTCCCAAAGGGAGGAGCGTTATGATGTATTGTTGGATCGGATTAAACAATTTGGCATTGCCGAAGAAAGTTTATGGTGGTACCTGGATACACGTCGTTTCGGGACGTGTCCGCACAGCGGTTTTGGGCTTGGATTTGAGCGTCTGGTCCAATTCGTCACCGGTATGTCTAATATTCGCGATGTCATACCATTTCCACGTACTCCGGGCAATTGTGAATTTTAATCATATCACAAATCTCCAAATGAGTTTTCCCATGATGTTGAATGCCGAGGTAAACAGGCCTTTTTGGGATAATGGTCTGAGGGTCTGATTGGCAATAAAGAAGAAATCAGCTCCGGGAAAAGGAATCCACTGAAGGCGATAGTTGAGAATGTATTCCTGCGTAGCACTGTTGTACTGTCCCAGAATAAAGCCAAAGGTATTTGGATTAAAAGCATACCGGATTCGCATTGAGGTCAGCAGCACGTCGAAACGGGTGGTATCGAAGTCACTCATCGTGTAGGTGCTGAGCACAGTACATTGGACATATCGGCTTGTTCGAAGATTTACATCCAGGGAGATATCTGTACTTTTCCCATTAAAGAGTTCGCCGGTGCTCAAATTGCCTGACACCCACAGTTTTCGACCTCTGAAAGTCGAAAGTTCTGCCGTATAGCGGTTAAACCAGTATTCACCGACATCGATCAAGGTATTTCCAAAGATTCTGAAAGGCTCAAAAATACCCTCAGCCTGTCGGGTAGCATACAAATAGATGCTTTCACCTGATCGTGTTTCCATACCAAAGGGTAAAATGCTGTATTGAAAAGTCTGAAGTCTGTTGCCTTCGTTCAGATTGGTGGAGGTGATGGTGACCGGACTAAAGACAAACTGACGGATCCACTTCCAGCGCCCATCAGGATTCGGACGGGGCTGGTAGTTCACCATCGCGTAGTATTCATGGAAGTCTGTTCGACGCATTAAACCGACTTTTGGATCGAACTGACTTCCGGCTCGCTGTGTACTCAGAAAAACGTTTACTTTATCATTTGGATACTGCACAAATACCCGATAGGCCAAATTTTGCTGGTCAAAAGGATCTCTGCTTGTGGCTGTGCCTACCAAAGCACCCCCGATATTGAGATTTTTGGATCCAAGAAAGGTGGCCGTACTATACCTGAAATGCGCCCCTGTAGTGGTGTGTATAAATTGATCATTTATGCGCATGATGGTCATGGCACCGATGGTAGACTGCGTACCTACATCCTGCCGGAATGAAAAGGCTGAAAAGTTTTCGGGTATGGCGTTTTCCGTACGGCCGGTTTGGATAGACATGGCACCCAGGGTTGTACCCTTTGATTTGCCAAGCATTCTGGCGCCGGCAAGCATAGGAATGGGTTGGTAATTGGAGTCTAATCCAATCCGCCTTGTATAGAAAGGAATCACACGGTCGCCCCCGAAACCCATATCAAAAAAATCCTGTCCTTCGAGAAAAAACTCTCTCAGCTCAGGAAAGAAGAGTGGAAAGCGTGTGAGGTTTACCTGCTGCCGGTCATTTTCAATTTGAGCGAAGTCGGTATTAAAAGTTAAATTAAATCTGTAAGAAGCATTGATTAAATAATTGATATCCCCTCCGGCATTATAGAGTTTTCGCCACATCATCACTTGATCGGCTGACGGACGGTGTGTCCCTGTCCCGCTTATTGCATAAGGCTTGATTTCAGTAAATCTGTTTGCACCGGGAGGGTTCTGAATCAGCAATTCACCGGCATTGGTTACCAGATTAAGACGTGCGTCGCGCTTCCAACCCTGCCACAAGGATTGCTCCCTGAGGTGACGGATGTTTCTTTCAATATTTAATCCCCATACACTGAGATTCTTTCCAGTTTCATACCGAAGGGTGATAAAAGGAATGATAAACTCGGCGGTCCAGCCGGTACTGTCGATGCGGGTTTTTACATCCCAGACTCCATTCCAGTTTAAATTGGATGCTTTTCCGTTGTCAAATACCTGGTAATCACCTCTTGCTCCTCTGGGATTGGTATAGAAGACAAAAGCATTTCGCTTATCCCGATAGGTATCAAGCAGGATATAGATGACATCATCCAGCTGTACGTTGAAATCTCGTGACAGTTCATAAGCAGTGATGGTTTTAGTAGGTTGGATGCACCGTACTGCAATGTAAATGTTTTTTAAATCATGGACTATGGCTATGTATGTTTTATAGGCTGAAGCTCTCCCCTCATGAAGTTCCCTTTGAATTAACTCAATGGGTTTGAGAGTGCTCTGCCATATGGAGTCATTGAGGTATCCATCAATGACTATTGGTTTGTCGGTAAAGGTTGAAGTCAGCCGCTGCCCGAAAGCATCAAAAGAGATGAGAATAAGAAGCATCGAGGCTCCTTTGTGAATCGACCTCCAAATGCGCACTTTATGATTTTAAAAAAACAGGTTGAAAGATCTGGGCTTCTATTCCAACAAATTTTTCACTTTTTCTGAAATGGCTTTTCCGTCTGCCTTGCCTGCCAATTTCTTTGACGCGACGGACATTACTTTTCCAAAATCGCCGGGTGATGTAGCCCCAACCTCTGCAATGATATTTTTTAATTCTTGTATCAATTCATCTTCGCTGAGAAGTTTTGGCAGAAATTCTTCGATCACAGTCATTTGAGATCGCTCTTCAGAGGCCAGATCACTTCTGTTTTGTTGTGTGAAGATTTCGTAACTTTCTTTTCGTTGTTTATAAAGTTTTTGAAGAATTTTTAATTCAGCTTCTTTCGAAAGGGTTTGGGAGGCTCCTTTTTCAGTGTTGGCCAGAAGTATAGCGGATTTTATTGCTCTCAGCGCATTTAGTCTGTCTTTATCTTTGGCCTTCATGGCCTCTTTAATTTTTTCATTGATTTGATTCTCAAGAGTCATTATCAGGTGTTTTAATACGTTTTGCAATCAATTTAATACCTGGCAAAAATAAGACAGCCTCCCGCACGGGAGGCTGTCGATTAATGATTGGACGTAAGTGTCTTATTTTAAAGTGATGCGTTCGGTGATGGTAGTGGAACCATTTGTAATATTTAACAAATAAATTCCTTTAGCGATGCCACTTAGGTTGAAGTGGATGTTTGAACCGTCATGGAGATAGAGATTATCTGAATAGACAACCTGACCAACCAAATTTACGATTCTTACATCATATCTGCCTGCCTGGATGTTTTCAACATTAAGATTTACTTCTCCGGATGTCGGATTTGGGAATATTCTCACTCGACCCTTGTTGAATTCATCTTTTCCGATGGTAGAATTGCCGGACACAAAAAACTCAATGTAGGGAGCAAATGTCAGGCTCGGCCCGATCAATTCATTGATCAATTGATTGGCATTATTGGCATAGCGGGTTCCCACGAAAAGATTTCCAAAAATGGCCCGTGATTGAGGATACAAGTCATAAGCTTCGAGGAAGGTAGGTGTACCTTGTACAGCCTGGGGATCACGGGCATAGATGGGTCTGAAGAAATTTTTACGATACGGATTGGTTGTATTTCCGGCATCATACAAGGTGTCTCCTGCAGCATAGGTGTAGCCAGGTTTAAAGTGTACGACGGCTGCTACCTTATGACCTGCCGGGATATTTAGTGTAGAGGGC
>CALFUW010000108.1 GCA_937929815.1 uncultured Flavobacteriales bacterium
CCGCAGCAAAAACTTCGGCCTCGACAAGCAGGTATTCCTCGGCGACGGTGTCGTCACCGGCTACGGCACGATCCACGGACGGCTTGTCTATGTCTTTGCACAGGATTTTACAGTTCTGGGCGGCTCACTCGCCGAAGCCCATGCCGAAAAAATATGCAAAATCATGGATCTGGCCATGAAAAACGGCGCACCCGTCATCGGCCTCAACGACAGCGGAGGAGCCCGCATTCAGGAAGGCGTCGTCTCCCTTGCCGGATACGCCGACATCTTCTACCGCAATACCCTGGCCAGCGGAGTTATCCCACAGATATCTGTCATCATGGGTCCTTGCGCCGGCGGAGCCGTCTATTCACCGGCCCTGACGGACTTTGTCCTCATGGTCGAAGGCACATCCTACATGTTTGTCACCGGCCCAAACGTAGTCAAAACCGTAACCCACGAAGAAGTCACCTCCGAAGAGCTCGGAGGAGCCAGCGTCCACAGCACCAAAAGCGGTGTCGCGCACCTCACATACCCCAATGAATTTGCATGCATCGAAGGCATCAGACAATTGCTCTCCTACATCCCCCAGAATTGCGAAGAATCACCCCTACGCTTGCCCTACCAGCCCGCAGATGAGACCAGACCCGCCCTCGACGACATCATCCCGGACAATCCCAACCTACCCTACGACATGAAGGAAGTCATTCATCAGGTAGTCGACCCAGAATCCTTCTTCGAAATTCACCGCGACTTTGCCGAAAACATCATCGTAGGCTTTGCCCGACTTGCAGGCCGCCCTATCGGCATCGTCGCCAACAATCCCGCTTTCCTCGCAGGCGTGCTCGACATCAAATCCTCCCAAAAAGGTGCCCGCTTTGTCCGCTTTTGCGATTCCTTTAACATTCCCTTGCTCGTATTCGAGGACGTCCCCGGATTCCTCCCCGGGACCGACCAGGAGTGGAATGGAATCATCTCCAATGGCGCCAAGCTGCTCTACGCCTTTTGCGAAGCCACAGTCCCACGGATTACCGTCATCACCCGTAAGGCCTACGGAGGAGCCTACGACGTCATGAACTCTAAGCACATCGGCGCCGACCTCAACTACGCCTGGCCTACCGCAGAGATCGCCGTCATGGGAGCCAAAGGAGCCGCCGAAATCATCTTCAAAAAAGAAATTTCAGCTGCCGCCGACAAGGCCGCCAAACTTCAGGAAATGGAGCAGGAATACGCACGCCTCTTTGCCAATCCCTACCGGGCAGCTGCACGTGGCTTTATTGACGACATCATCCTGCCCCGTCAGACCCGGGAAGTACTCATCCGAGGCTTCGCCATGCTCCAAAACAAAGCCGTATCCCTCCCCCGCAAAAAGCACGGCAACATTCCCCTCTGATTTTTAATTTTCTGGGCGTGACCCCTGACAAGACGCGTTCTTCGTCAGGGGTCGGGCTATCCGCTACTACTCCCCTTGCAGCCATGCGTGAGCCATCCGGCTGTGGTGGCTCCGCCTGTCGCCTCCTCGCCCGGTGGCTCACCTGCCTGTCTGCAGCGGCTCATACCGCTCCTATCCCTCACGCCGGAATCTTATGCACCCTCACCCTCCAATTATACCCCCTCAGAGCTCAATCCCCTTTTTATTGCCCCTTACATACATCTCCCATC
This sequence comes from uncultured Flavobacteriales bacterium, assembly GCA_937929815.1. Classification (GTDB taxonomy): domain Bacteria; phylum Bacteroidota; class Bacteroidia; order Flavobacteriales; family Schleiferiaceae; genus Thermaurantimonas. The sequence continues at coordinate 1,642 of CALFUW010000108.1, forward strand.
CGTTTCGGGCCATACCCAGCCCATATCCGGCCATCATCACAAGAGTCGTCACCACACTGAGAAGCCCGATTTTAGCACTCTCATTTGTCAGCGTCGAAAAGATCATAATCATGCCCAAATAGACCATATAGAGCACAAAAAACCATTCAAAAGTTGGCAGCAACAAAATCGATAAAACAAAACCAACAGAAAAGACCAATGGAAAAACATGTGCAACCGCCAGTGTCCCGGGATGGCGCTCGTTGAGCATCATCCGGGCAGCTCCAAACCGATACACCTGCCTGAAAAATTTCACAAGCGTCGTCCGTCGCTTGTGATACACCCCGGCCTGTGGAATGTATGAAGACCTGTACCCCGCCTTCAGAATCCGGATGCTCAGTTCGATATCTTCGGCACACACAAAGTCCGAATAACCTTTCACCTCTTCAAATACCTCGCGTTTCACACCCATATTAAATCCTCTCGGCAGATAAGTACCTATCCTTCGCGTGCCCCCACGTATCCCACCCGTCGTCAGAAATGACGTCATCGAGAAGTTAATGGCCTTTTGCAGAGTTGTGAAACCGCGCTCCGCAAGATCAGGACCGCCAAACAGTGCTACATCAGGGTGCCTCTCCAGATATTCGGCCACCACATTGAGATAATCCGGCGGGATGATGCAATCCGAATCCAGAAAGATCAGAAAATCTCCCTGTGCCAAGGCAGCAGCCGCATTACGCGCCGGACTGACCTTTATATATTCCTCATGAAGAATCGTCAGGGGGAACACACCGTTATCGAGAAATCTCCGGATCTGAGGTCTAAGCGCATCGCCCGGCGTGCCATCACTCACGATCACCTCAAAGTTTCTGTACTGCTGATGCAGCAGGCTCTCCAAAAATTCCCCAACTTCTTCTGGCCTGCCAAATGTGGGTGTTATAAGACTGAAAAACAATGGTTCACTTTGACTCATAGAGGGCTTCCCGGTTGATATTTACAGTGCGCTCGACCACCGCCGGGTCAAACTTACGCGGATTGTTTCTTATAATTAATTCCGCTAAAAATCCAGCCAGAAACAATTGAGTACCAAGGATCATTGAAGTCAGAGATATGTAAAACCACGGATTATCAGCTACCAGGATCGCCGGAATCCCCCGTCGAAGCGCGATGAGCTTGGATATACCGATGTATGATGCTGCCATCACTCCAAACAGAAACATCAACGTTCCCAACAGCCCGAAAAAGTGCATCGGACGCTTGCTGAAGCGGCTGACAAACGCTAATGTGACCAGATCTAAAAAACCATTGATAAACCGCTCCCAGCCAAACTTGGTGCTCCCGTATTTACGTGGCCTGTGTACCACGACCTTCTCACCGATCTTCGTGAAGCCTGCACTTTTGGCTAGTACAGGGATGTAGCGATGCAGCTCTCCATACACTTCTATCTGCTTGACAACCTCCTGTCTGTACGCCTTCAGACCACAGTTGAAGTCATTTAATTTTATACCCGACATTTTCCTGGTTACCAGGTTAAAGAGCTTTGTCGGAATGGTTTTACTCAGCGGGTCATACCGCTTTTTTTTCCATCCTGACACCAGGTCATACCCCTCTTTTACAATCATTTCATACAGTGCCGGTATTTCATCCGGACTATCTTGTAGATCCGCGTCCATAGTAATCACTACCCGGCCTCTTGCAGCACGAAAACCTGCGTTCAATCCGGCTGATTTACCCTGATTACGCCTGAACGACAGTCCGCGCAATTCAGGATGGTCGGCCGCCAGACGCTCGATCACCCACCACGACCCGTCCGTACTTCCGTCATCTACCATGATGACTTCATACGTCAGTCGGTTTTCTGTACAAACTTTCTTGATCCATTCAATGAGTTCAGGTAGCGATTCCTCCTCATTATACAGAGGCACTACAATGCTTATTTCAGGCGGTGCGTTTTTTGTCAATGGCACATACTTTTAAGTCCAAATATCCAAAACATTCACGGTTTTGTAACCAGAGATGACCTAAAGATTTATTGAAACGTCGTAATTGGTGCATATTCAATGAAATACATTGACTAACTCTGCTTTCTCATCGCCTAAATACACCAGAAATGCTTTTGATACACTGTACCCGGCCTTCTCAATAAGGGCGATATAGTGTTTGAGCTGGTCCTTGTGTTCTTCCCTTTTGCGTCCGGTTTTGTATTCGAGCAGTTGGATTTTGTTTCCATTCAGTGCTATTGCATCCGGCACATAGAATTTTCCGTCCGCTACAATTTTTCGTTCATTCATCACCTTCTCTGATTTAAAAAAATCACTGAGTTCTTCAGAGTTTCTGATGCCTTCCACCAGATTTTTAAAAGGCTTATAAAGCGCATCTTCCTTCTTGAGCACTGAAAGTTTTTTCTCAAAGTCCTCCAGCGTGTAGCACGCCGAAATCATAGCATGCATTCTGCTGCCCTGTGCGATTTTTTCCTGGTTGAAGGCACTGTATACCGGCGCGATTGTCAGCAGATCTCTCCATTCAGCCGTTTCGGTCTTTGTCTCAAAGCCGCCGTCCTCTGCGGTCGGATCCGGATTACTGACCTCGGAAGATTTTCCGATTACAAATGTGTCACCATTGCTATTATCAGAGAATGTTCTGCCGAGCACCTTATCAAGCGTATTTGAGATTTGGGCACCACTTGACTCCAGCTGGTAGGAGATATGCATTTCTTTTTCAGCTCTGGTCATGGCTACATACATCAGATTGATCGCCTCCGAGAGCTGATTATTTACAAAATTTTGCCGGATAGGCTCGTATCTATCTGGCCATTGCCGGTTTTTTGTGAGTTTTACGATCGCGGTTTTCAATCCGTATTCCTCCTCTTCCAGCGCGATGATCTCTTCTCCCGGACTAAACGTTTGGTAATCAAAGAAGGGCAAAAGCACTACAGGCCACTGCAATCCTTTAGCCTTGTGAATGGTCATAATCTTAATGGAGTCTGAATTTGCAGAGGTATTTATAGTCATATCCTCTGATACTACTGTATCCCAATGACTGAGAAAACGCCCGATATCCCTCGATTGAACAGTCTCACCGTAGTCATATACAAAATCAATAAATGAACTTAAAAAAACATCGGATTTCTGATCGAATGCATAAAATTTTGTGATGTGTTTTACAAGTTCATCGACTGCAAGGGACTTGAGTTGATAGATTTTTTTAAACGAATTTAATTCCTCGCGCTGATCTTCTGTTTTGTTGGTCTGATGGCTGCTGATGTATTCAAAAATGTTCTGCTTTTCAACCATGTATTTTTTAAAAAAATCATGTTCCGATTCACTGCATTTCAATAGGTCTTCTTTGAGCAGATCATACAGCAGATTGAAGGCAGATTTATCGTCGTTTACATCATAAATCACCCGAAGCGTATTGATGACAATTTTTACATATGTATTTTCCTTAAGCAGAAATGAGTCCGACGAAGTAATTTTTATTGAAAAATTGTCTTCAAATGGATAATTTATCAACTCATTGGCCAGATATTTTGCATTACTTGAGGAACGCAGCAATATAGCAATATCCCTCATCTGATATCCGTTTTTTATCTTTTGGAAGATGGTATCTGCTACATAAGTTAAGGTATTTTCTTTATAGGATTCTCTTCCAAGACGCTTAATCTCTACATATCCTTCATCCTGACTGTTTTCTTTCTGAATAATATCTGAATATGAGGTTTGAATACCGCTGATTTCATCCCGGATGCCGGTAAAGATTTTATTGTTAAAATCTACAATCGTTTTTGAACTTCTGTAATTTCTATCCAATGATACTTTTGACGGTTTTACAGGGATTCCCGGCGTGTTGTATTTCTCGGACATTAAGTCAATCATCAGACCGCTGTTCGCATTTCTGAATCCATATATGCTTTGCTTTGGGTCTCCGATTATGTGCACAGTACCGTTTACGGAGAGAATCTGAGAGAGGAGAGGCTTTAAGTTTTCCCACTGGCGTGTGGATGTATCCTGGAATTCATCAATGAAGATATGCTTATACCTCACGCCGATTTTTTCAAACACAAATTCTCCGCGCTCATTCCGTATGTGTTCAAAGATGATTCTCGAAATCTCATTTAGAAGTATAATATTTTCTTCGTGACTTAGCTGTTGGATTCCTTCGTGTGCATCTCTCAGGATAATCAAAAGAGAAGATGAATTAACGATATCCTCCAGAAAAGCGATTTGTTTAAGACAACTATTGATCTTTCTGATAGAGTTACTTAGAGATTCTTGAAAAGAGCCATCGTTCTGTATCCTGGGCAGTGCAGATTTGTTAAAATTATCAATTATTGAGTCTGGATTTATATCCTGTACTTTTGACAAGCAGTCCTTTATATCGATCGCATCTTTGGACAACTTCTCGAAAAATAATCTGTACAATGTACCGCGTTTTGTGTCCTTTTCAGTAATATCATACTTGTTAAAAATATCTTTGATGTGTTCATTCAGTGATTTTAATTCATCTATCGATCTTTCTTTAAGTTCTCGAAGCCCGGCGATTTTATCTCTGAATTCTACGTATGAAACTTTTTTAAGATGTTCAAGCAGTTCATCCGAAGCATCTTTAGAGATCTTATCAATGATTTTATTTAAATATTTGGTGGGATCGCTATCGGTATTGACTGTATCCGAGCCATTGTTCATTTCATTAAAATAGAGGTTCAGATAGCTATTAAAAAAATCCGTCAGATCCTGATCCAGTCCAATTTTATTGATGACCATGTCCATAGCGAGGGCTTTTACATACTTTTCGTCGATACTGGGTTTTCGAGCAGGTGAAATCAATAAATCAGCTGCAAATGATTTGAAAACCTTCACAAAAAATTTATCAATGGTCAGCACCTGAAAGGCGGAGAAATCATGAAGAATTGCGGATAGTAATTTTTTTGATTTTTCGGTTACCTCCTCGTGTTTGAGTTGGGTTTCATAGATGATTTCTTGTTTGAAGGGTCTAAATTTTTCGGATTGATCATCGATGGATAGTTTGTAGATATTGTTCAGTATTCGTGACTTCATTTCACCAGCAGCTTTGTTGGTGAAGGTGATAGCGAGGATTTCCTTAAATGTGTTTTCGTTGCCTTTCAGGCAGATAGAAATATATTTGACTGCTAACTGGAAGGTTTTTCCTGAACCAGCTGATGCTGAGTAGATTACAAAGTTGGATTTCATGCCTTGGATTTGTCCGAAGGTAATTGATACTGTGTAAATCCACTAAATGGCCACTAGCACTTTTCCGAATACGTATTTTAATCATTATGCATAAATACCCCGAAGTGCTACATTTACAGAGAATTGGTATTACTGGCAGAATGGCATCAACCTTCAATTTCACTGCAGCGGTGTCTTTAGCTACTCAATGCGCTCGATCTCTGCGCCAATAGACTGTAGCCGATGCTCTATTTTCTGGTACCCGCGGTCGATTTGTTCGATATTATTGATGATTGATACACCGTCGGCACTCAAGGCTGCTATAAGCAGAGATACACCGGCGCGGATATCCGGCGAACTCATGGTAGCTGGTCGCAGGGGTTGCCGGCGGTCGAGTCCGATGACCGTTGCGCGATGGGGGTCACACAAAATGATCTGAGCCCCCATGTCGATGAGTTTATCCACGAAAAAGAGACGCGACTCAAACATCTTCTGATGAATCAACACACTGCCACGAGCCTGAGTGGCTGTCACGAGCACGATCGACAGCAGATCCGGGGTAAATCCCGGCCATGGGGCATCGGATATAGTCATGATCGATCCATCCATAAAAGTATCGATTTCGTAGTGGTCATGCCCGGGCACATGAATGTCGTCGCCTTCGATGACGAGGCGAATACCTAGCCGACGAAATACATTGGGAATTTGACCAAGGTGAGCTACTCCTCCATTGCGGATTGTGATTTCGGATCCGGTGATGGCTGCAAGGCCGATAAACGAACCCACCTCAATCATGTCCGGAAGGCAGGTGTGTGTGGTGCCATTGAGCACATCTACGCCGTGGATCGTCAGCAGATTGGAGCCTATTCCTTCGATTCGGGCACCCATAGAATTGAGCATTCTGCAGAGTTGCTGTATGTAAGGCTCACATGCAGCATGGTAGATAGTGGTAGTACCCTCCGCCAGGACGGCGGCCATTATAATATTAGCCGTACCGGTGACGGAGGCTTCATCCAGGAGCATATAGGTGCCTTTTAACCGGCTGCTGGATTCTACGCCATAAAAGTTTTCTCCCGGATTGCCCCTGAGGGTTGCACCAAGTTTAAGAAAGCCATCAAAGTGTGTGTCCAATCGTCGGCGTCCGATTTTGTCACCGCCTGGCTTGGGGATATATCCCTTCCCAAACCGGGTGAGCAGCGGTCCGACGATCATCACTGAGCCCCGGAGGGCTGCCCCCTTTTTGCGAAATTCCTCGCTGTAGAGATAATCGATATTTATATTATCAGCCTGAAAGGTATATGAGTGTACAGTATGTTTGGATACTTTCACCCCCAGGCTTGAGAGCAGGTCAATGAGCTTGTTTACATCCACGATGTCAGGCAGATTGCTGATGGTGACGGGTTCGGAGGTTAGCAGTACGGCACATAGTACCTGCAGGGCTTCGTTTTTTGCTCCCTGGGGCTGGATGTCACCTTTGAGCTTTTTGCCCCCGCGGATTTTAAACTGACTCATCTGAACGGATTATTTTTTGAAATTTTTTTTGTGCTTTCCGTAATTTTTTTGATTTTTTTTATAATTATTTTTCTTTTTGGAGTGTTGGCTGTTCGAGCCCGTTATTTTTTTAAGAGCATGGCTGGAGGTAAGGGTGAGGTCTGAAAGATATAACGCTCCGTTGGATAGTTCGCGAATGTCGTTCAGAATTACATCATCCTCTACAGAATCCTTATTCCATTGCAGATAAGTTTTTTTCATCTGATTGGCGATCAGACGTATGTATTGATTTTTTTCTTCTCCATCGGATAAATCAACAGCTTTTTTTATCATCTGACGAATGATGGATCCGTAGTATCTGTGACGGGTTGACTTCTGCGGATAGGAGAGTCTTTTGGGTGGTTCTGACAGTTGTTCGCGGGTAGGTACCGGATAGGGACTGTCCACATCGAGTCTAAAGTCGCTCATGATATGCAGATGGTCCCATAGTTTATGCCGGAAATCCTGGTGACTTCGAAGGTGTGGATTCAGATTGCCGATGACTTCTATGATGGCTCGAGCTGCTTTATTGCGTTCGTCCCGGTTTTGTATTCCGATAGTGTACTCGATCATCTTGTGTACGATGCGGCCGTATTCAGGAATGATGAGCGGTGGCTGTGTTGTGTTGTAATTAAAGTTTTCTCGATTGGACATTGTACAGATATCAGTTTTTTATTTTTATGAGTTTGGCATATTGAAGCAGTAGTTTTTTTTCTCCCACATTATCAAATGTGACAAGGGCTTTTTTATTGACGCCTGTGCCTTCGACAGATATGACGCTGCCATAGCCGAATTTTTCGTGAAATACTCTGTCACCCGGATTGGCATCGACCGCCGGCTCACCTTCAGGGGGTGAGGCAGTTCTTGACCCCTGATGATTTGATGAAGATACAGGTTTAAGGCCCGGGCGCACAGGGGGGGAGTATGAGGAGTTTTTAGTGGTAAACAGAGATTTGCTGCTCGCAGAGGACCCATTGTTTCCAAAAGAAGGGCCTCCGAGCAGGGATGGGGTCGTATTTCGGATTGCGGGGATAACCAGTTCTACATATTGGCTGTCGATTTCATCCAGAAACCGGCTTGGCTCGCAGTCATTGGTGCGTCCGTAGCGCATGCGCATGTGCGTGAAGGTGAGAAAAAGTTTTGTTTTGGCACGGGTCATTCCCACGTAAAATAGACGTCTCTCTTCCTCCAGATCTGCACGGCTGTTTACCATCATCGAGGACGGAAAGAGATCCTCTTCCATTCCGGCGATGAATACCACTGAAAATTCGAGTCCCTTTGCCAGGTGGAGTGTCATCAGTGACACCTTGTTGGTATCTGATTGGTCATCCTGGTCTGTGGAGGTGAGCAAGGCGATTTCCTGTAAAAAGTAATCCAGCGAAACATCGTTGTCGGCTTCGAGCTCAAGTTGCTTGTCGGTAAATGCTTTGATACTGTTGAGCAATTCCTGAACGTTACCAAGACGTGAGATCCCCTCATCGGTACGGTCATCATTGAGTGCTCGCATCAGCCCGGATGTTTTGAATATATGTTCAGCTGCATCCCAGGCGCTTTCGCGGCTGGCACGGACTCCGAAGCTTTTGATCATGGTTGCAAAGTCGTGTATTTTCTGAGCTGTAGCGTTTCCGAGCTCTTTGGAGTAGAGCAGGGCGTTTTCGCAGATTCCCCATAGATTGGTGTTGTGTCGGTCGGAGAGTATGGTCAGCTTATCAAGGGTGGTCTGACCTATTCCACGAGTCGGATAGTTGATGATCCTTCTGAGAGCTTCTTCGTCATTTGGGTTAACGGCCAGTCGCAGGTATGCCAGCATGTCCTTTACTTCTTTGCGTTGGTAGAAGCTTGTGCCTCCATAAATCCGGTAGGGGATGTTTTTTCTCCGGAGTACTTCTTCCAGTGCACGGCTTTGTGCGTTGGTGCGATATAGAATTGCAAAATCGGTGTATGGCATTTGGCGGGCCAGGTGCCATTCCATGATCCGGCCGGCTATATACTGGGCTTCTTCATTTTCGTTTAGTGCCTTGTAGATTGTAATTTTTTCGCCTGGCTCATTGGCCGTCCATACGTCTTTCTTCAGTTGATCCCGGTTTTTGGCAATCAGCGAATTAGCTGCGAGTACGATGTTTTGGGTGGACCGATAGTTTTGTTCCAGCTTGTAGATTTTGCAGTCGGGATAGTCCGTTTGAAAATTCAGGATATTCCGAATGTTAGCTCCTCGGAAAGCATAGATTGATTGTGCGTCGTCACCTACTACACAGATGTTTTCAAATTTATCAGCCAGTGCCTTGACGATGATATATTGACTGTGGTTGGTATCCTGGTACTCATCCACAAGTATGTAGCGAAAGCGATCCTGATATTTGGCGAGGACTTCGGGAAAAGTACCGAGCAGTTCGTTGGTTTTGAGAAGAATGTCGTCAAAGTCCATTGCGCCGGACTTGAAGCAGCGCTCCACGTAGGCAGCGTAGATATTTTTAAACTCGGGAATTTTTGCAGCTTCGTCATACTCAAGCAATTCCGGAAACCTGGAGTAGTACTGAGGAATAATCAAGTTGTTTTTTAGGGTAGATATCCGGTTGAATAGCTTTTTAGCTTTGTAAACGTCTTTGTCCAGATTGCGCTCTTTTACTATCTGGGCAATGAGTTTTTCTGAGTCATCTGTATCGTAGATGGTAAAGTTAGCAGGATATCCGAGCAGATGTCCGTCAATGCGCAGCAGCCGGGCAAAGATGGAGTGAAAGGTGCCCATCCACAGATTTTTGGCTTCAGAAGCTCCCACGACGTGAGCTATGCGCTCCTTCATCTCTTTGGCAGCTTTATTGGTAAAGGT
>CALFUW010000109.1 GCA_937929815.1 uncultured Flavobacteriales bacterium
TGCATTTGAAAACGAAGTTGCACAGAAGCCTGAGAGATATTTTGATCTGGCTAAAGCCTACTTCATGATGCGCGACTTTGACCGCGCCAGCGAAGCCTTGGAACAGTACAAACAAAAAGATCCAAAAGCCAAAACCAGCGAAGCCGACTGGTGGCTAAGTATGCTCAGAAGAGGTGATGAACCTGTGAAGCCCGTTCATCTGGGAGATAGCATCAATACCTCTGTACCGGAAATGCTGCCACTGATCTCGCGCGATGGCAAGCGTATCTTCTTCGCCGGGCGCAAACGCGCCGGAGGTGCCGGAGGATATGACATATGGTACAGTGACCGGCGTGACGACGGCACATGGAGCACTCCTCAGCAGATTGAAGCTCTGAGTACGTCCAAAGACGAAATACTTTGGAGCCTATCACCTGATGCGCAGGTGGCTCTGCTTGGTGGTAAACACGCGGGCAGATTTGGAAAGGATGATATTTACTACTCTGTGCGAAATGCCGAAGGTCGAGAGTGGAGTCAACCTTGCAATCTCGGCGCTGCGATCAATACCAAAGCCTATGAAGGCCAGGCCTGTCTTGCCGCAGATGGACAGACGCTGATCTTTGTGAGCAATCGCAAGGGCGGCAAAGGCAAAATGGACTTGTATATGAGCCGTCTGACGGCCACGGGGTGGAGTACTCCGATCAATCTGGGAGAAACCCTCAATACATCCGGTGACGAAATGTATCCCAAGCTCAGCGCCGATGGCAAGACGCTGTACTTTACATCCAACGGTCATGGCGGATTCGGTGGATACGACCTGTATATGTCCAGGAGGCTGGACGACTCCTATACGCAGTGGAGCACGCCTGTCAATATGGGCGCCTACATCAACACCATCGGCGATGAATTTGACTTTTCCATTACCACAGAAGGCAATCTGGCTTACTTCTTCCGCAAATCTCCCGGAAGAAAGGCAAATACAGACATATACCGAACAATTATCCCCATCATGCTGCGACCTGAGAAAACCGTAAATATCACAGGTACTGTGCTGCATGAAAAAGATTCAGCTGCATTGCTCAACATCCGATATACCGATGTATCCAACGGCAAGGAAGTGGCGCGGGTAGCTACCAATGCGACAACGAGCAGATATTTTACCCAGCTGACATTAGGCAAAAAATACCTCGCCGAAATCAATACCCGTGGATTTCTCTATGTAGCGGATACCATAGATCTTACAGACATTCGCCGGCTGGTGCCGCGGGACAGTTTTAAAAGAAGGTTAAATGCTGAAATGCAGGCCATTCAACATCAGCGCTCATTGCTTGAAAGCCGGCTTAAAGAAATAGACCAACGCATTTTATCGGAAAATGATCGCATCAAAGAACAATACGAAGCCCTGCTAAAAGATCTGGCTCAGAGCGAACTTCACTTGCGTGCAATGGCTGCTGAGGTCGAGAAATCCAGAGACCGTTGGCTTCTGGAGGATGTGGTAATCCCTGACATGGTCCGCGACTATCGCGTGCAGAGAAGCAGTGTGGGATCGAGTTTTGAACTCAAAGATATCTACTTCGACCTGGGCAAAGCCACATTGACACCTCAATCGCGCGCCTCTCTGGACGCTTTGTATGAAATACTCGCTAAAAACGACATCTACATCGAGCTGGGAGGACATACTGATTCTATCGGCAGCGACGATAATAATCTGAAACTTTCGCAAGAGCGTGTAAATGCCGTAAGGGATTATTTGGTAAATAAGGGAATTAACCCTCAGAGAATTAAAGCTGTGGGCTATGGTGAAAGCCGCCCGGTGGCAGATAATCGCACTGAAGAAGGCCGTCGCAAAAACCGCAGGGTAGAGGTGACCATCATCGACCCACGCACGGCAGCATCCGGTACGGATGATCTGACCGATGAGAAACCCGTCGAAAAAACTGCTGCAGAAACCTTTGAGATCACAGACTACTACTCTACCCTGCGAGCAGCAGCCAATCTGGCGGGTCTGCCTAAAAATAGTCCCTGTGCCTATGAAACCGAGAAACAGGTCCGAACCAGTACAAAAAAAGTGAAAACTCCAAAAGAGCGACCGCAGAAATCTACCAGTAAACCCTCTAAGGTCAAAGACAGCGATGTAATCATCGTCGATGCCAAGCCATCCAAAAAGAATAAGAGGAAAAAAAGCAGATCAGGTGATGTGATCATCGATGGGACTGGTTCGGACCGCTCCACCCGCTCATCATCGGGCAGAGTACGATCAGACGTGATCCCCGAGGGCCATTACATCTACAAAACACTGAACATCTCCTACCTCAATATGGAAATCACACCTAATCAACTGCCTGTAATTGATAATTTTACCGGATTGCAACTAAACCTATCCGCAGGATCATTTCTCGAAACGCATCTTACTTATTATCTGAAAGGGAGTAATGTGGACTGGGGGGCTAATTTTGCTCAATTACTCAAAATCAACATCGGCAAACCCGTAAGACTGCCGCTCCAGGCTATGCTGGGCTACAGGATTGATTATGTAAATCTGGGAGAAGTCGCTCCGCTGCCAGAAGAGAAAGTACATCAGGGATTTATCAGTTTTCCTGTGGGACTGAGATACAATTTGGCTCTGAGCGAAGATTTTGTGATTGCGCCGGAGTACACCGTCAATTTGAATGGATATGCGACGAATGAAATCGGTACTTCCCGATTCTCAAGTCTCGGTGTGCTTGCACGCTGGAAGTTTGTGCACGGCGGGTGGTATATAAACCGTGGTTCTAACATCAATTTCACAGGATTCAAAGTTGGACTTTCTTTCTAAGCAGGTTGGGTTGTTTTGGTTAATCTGCTAAAGCGAAGGGGCATCTCAGGATGCCCCTTTTTGTTGTGCGAATGAGGGAGACTTTACGATCAATCAGTAAGGCAGGCTGCCTGAAAGGCTCCGTCTTACATTTGCTCAGTGCAATACTGCAAACTACTTGGCTAATTTCGTGCTCATATTGTTTTGTCTGGCGGCAGGTCAGTTTCTCAGGAAAATTTCAGACTTTCCGAAGGACGGCCACAAGGCCCTGAATGCATATATCATCTATGTGGCACTGCCTGCAGTGGCCTTTCGGTACGTGCCTCAGATACCCTGGAGCACAGCTGTGATATGGCCTTTTGCTTCTCAGTTTGCAGTTTTTGGAATTGCGTTGGTCGCTGTATGGATCTTTGCGAAAATCAAACCCATTGACACTGCTACACGGGGTGCACTGCTGCTGACCATGGGGTTGAGCAATACATCGTTTGTGGGCTTTCCTTTGGTAGAGACGTGGTACGGGGCCGAATACATCAAGATCGCTTTGCTCTGTGACCAGGGGGCATTTTTTGTGCTGAGCATCCTGGGTGTAGGGTATGCTACCTATTATGCAGAAGGCCATGTAAGTGTGCGCTATCTGATCAGGAGGATTTTGATTTTCCCACCTTTTATAGCATTTGTGGGGGCTATTGCCGTTTCGGGATTTTCGATGCCTGAGTGGTGGTCGACCCTGATGGAGAAGCTCTCTGCACCGCTGGTGCCTCTGGCGCTGATCTCGGTGTCGCTTCAGATATCGTTTAAGGAACCCTTCAGCCGGTGGTCTGAATTGACCACCGCACTGGTGATTAAACTCATTTTTGCGCCAGCTATTATATGGATGATCCTGACTTCATTTGCTGCTCTTCCCGAGATGTATTTCAAAGTCACGGTGTTTGAGGCTGCTATGGCTCCAATGGTTACTTCATATGTGATTGCATCGCAGTTTCGTCTGAACTCATCCCTGGCGGGATACATCGTGGGCATTGGCATTTTGGTCTCTCTGGTGACGACGGCCGGGTGGTATGTGCTGATGGAGCGGTATGTCTGAGATGTATATCTTTTGCTATTGAATCAAAAGTCGAAATGGCGCTACTTATAGAGGTGCACATGGCAGGTAAAGTCCTTTGAGAACAATGATCTGATCGCAAGGAGAATTGATGCCGCGCTGTCTTAAGGTCGGTATGCGGGAAGCAGAGCGGTGTGCTGAAATGCAAATGATAGCATCTGGATGGGATTGTTTGTCTTTTTTGGGAAAGAAAGAAAATTGTGTGGCTGGCCAACAGCCGGGTATGGCTACAAAATCACAACGATGGCCTCCCTTCGCGTGAGGCATACGGAGCATGCCGGCTCTGCCGGCAGTGCGAAATCCGGAGCGCAGCGAAGGATAGAGCACCGAGCGAACAGCGAGTGCGGAGTACGCCGACCCTGACAAGGCGCACCGGCGCCTTCGTCAGGGGCACGCCCAAAAAATTCAAAAAAGAAATCTTGCCTGCCTGTGTGGGAATGGGCTATTTTCAACGGGTGAAAATTTTTTAAAGTAATTTTTTTAAACTTCTGTTTTTTAATACATTACACACATGAGTAACGATAAGGAGGCCAAACTCCGGGCCCTGAAACTGACGCTGGAGAAGATGGACAAGACCTATGGCAAGGGGGCTGTGATGCGCATGGGCGATGCTCCTGTGGAGCAGCTGGAGGTGATTTCTACCGGCTCAATAGGTTTGGATGTGGCGCTGGGGGTGGGTGGATACCCGAAAGGCAGAATCATCGAAATATTCGGTCCGGAATCGTCGGGCAAGACGACGCTGACGCTGCATGCCATCGCCGAGGTGCAGAAGCAGGGTGGAATCGCGGCCTTCATCGATGCTGAGCATGCATTTGACCGGTTTTATGCCGAAAAGCTGGGGATCAATACCGATGATCTGATCATCTCTCAACCGGATAACGGAGAACAAGCTCTCGAGATCGCCGACAACCTGATCCGCTCAGGTGCCATCGACCTGATCGTAATCGACTCGGTGGCTGCGCTGACTCCAAGAAGTGAAATCGAGGGTGAAATGGGTGACTCTAAGGTGGGTCTTCAGGCTAGGCTGATGTCGCAGGCCCTTCGAAAACTGACGGCTACGATCAGTAAAACCAATTCATGCTGCATCTTCATCAACCAACTCAGGGAGAAGATAGGAGTGATGTTTGGCAATCCGGAGACCACCACAGGTGGCAATGCCTTGAAATTCTACGCTTCGGTGCGAATCGATATCCGCCGGAGTACACAGATCAAAGAGGGAGACAACGTGACAGGCAACCGCGTGAAGGTAAAGGTGGTGAAAAACAAGGTGGCACCACCGTTTCGCAGTGCAGAATTTGACATCATGTATGGTGAGGGCATTTCCAAGATCGGTGAAATCATCGATATGGGTACGGAGTTTAATATCATCAAAAAGAGCGGAAGCTGGTACAGCTACGGAGATACGCGCCTGGCTCAGGGGCGGGACGCAGTAAAACAACTGCTGAATGACAACCCCGAACTCTGCGAAGAGCTGGAAACGAAAGTACGTGAAAAACTGAAAGAAAATCAGCTAAATGCATAAGCGCTTGCGCTCCGCTCGGTGAAAATGGTATCAAATACTCTTTAAAAATGCTAGTACTACAGGATATACGCGACCAGACTGACAGAATCATTCACGCTCTGAACAAGAGAAATCTGGATTCAAAAACCATCATCGATCAAATCCTGAAAGCAGACGCGCACAGGCGCTCACTACAGACAAGGCTGGATGATCTGCGCAATGAGGCCAATTTGATCGGCAAACAGGTCGGAAACCTTCAGCGCGAGGGAAAAAAAGAGGAAGCCCAGGCGCTTATGCAGCGCAGTGCAGAATTGAAAGAAACCATAAAACAGCTGACCGAACAACTTCGGGAGTCAGAAGATCAACTTCGCGACCTACTGCTCACTGTACCCAATGCACCGGCTGAAGTGGTAAAACAAGGCACTTCGGCAGATGACAATGAGATCGTAGGTACATGGGGTGCAGCTGCTGCCCTACCGGAGGATGCCTTGCCCCATTGGGAAATTGCCAAAAAACTTGACATAATCGATTTCGAATTGGGGGTAAAGGTCACGGGCAGCGGATTTCCGGTGTATAAAGGGAAAGGGGCTCGCCTGCAGAGGGCGCTGATCAACTACTTTCTTGACTACAATACCCGCTACGGTTATGAAGAGGTACAGCCTCCTCACTTTGTGAATGAAGCATCGGGATTTGGCACTGGTCAGTTGCCGGATAAAGAGGGGCAGATGTACTACATCGAAAAAGATCAGTTGTATGCTATACCCACGGCAGAAGTTCCGGTGACTAATTTTTTCAGGGATATAATTTTATCTGAGTCTGAACTACCCAAAAAATTGACTGCATACACACCGTGTTTTCGGAGGGAGGCCGGGTCGTATGGTGCGCATGTACGCGGACTGAACAGGCTTCACCAGTTTGATAAGGTGGAAATCGTGGTGATCAGTCATCCGGATCAATCCCTTGCCATGCTGGATCAGATGGTCGAGCATGTGGCCGGACTACTTCGCTCGCTGGAGCTTCCATACAGAATACTTCGGTTGTGTGGGGGTGATATGGGATTTGCCAGTGCGATGACGTACGACTTTGAGGTGTGGTCGGCTGCGCAGAGGCGCTGGCTGGAGGTGAGTTCGGTCTCTACGTTCGACAGCTTTCAGGCCAATCGCCTGCAGTTGCGCTTTAAGGATTCGGACGGAAAAAACAGACTCTGCCATACGCTCAATGGCTCTTCGCTGGCCCTGCCCCGGGTGGTGGCAGCCCTACTGGAAAACAATTGGGACGGGGCGCAGATCCACCTGCCGGAAGTCCTGCACGGCTACACGGGATTTTCATCTATTTAGCGCGTCATGCATTTTCTGCTCGTAGGTCAGGGCATCGCCGGTAGTACGGTAGCCTTAATGGCTGAAAAAGCCGGGCTCCGAATCACCAACATCAGCCTGCCGATCCTCAGCAATGCATCAATGGTGGCCTCGGGCCTCTGGAATCCGGTGGTCCTGAAGCGCATGACTCTGGTCTGGAGAGCGGCCGATATGCTCAAAGCGCTGGAAGACTTCTATCCGTGGGCAGAATCGGTGACCGAAAGCAGCTTTTATCATCCAAAGCCGATCTTCAGACTCTTTCACAATGTGAGTGAGGTCAATGAGTGGCATTCGAAATGTTCTCTGCCTGTATGGAGAGACATACTGAAACCGGAAGTGACAGAACTCCCCGCGTACATACAGGCTCCTCTGGGCGCAGGAGAGCTCATGCATACAGGCTGGGTGGATACTCGTGCCTACATTCAGGCGGTACACAGAAGATTGCAGTTTCTTGAAAGTGTCTTCTTTGAAGAATTTCATTATGATAAGCTGAAGCTGACTGAGTCGGGAGTGGTATATCAGGGCATACGATACGACGGGGTCATCTTTGCTGACGGCATACATGGATGGCAAAAGAATCCATGGTTTCCGCGCACATTTATGCGGCCTACCCGAGGTGATGTGCTGACGGTCAGCGACTTGCCTGATGACTGGAACTTTGTGCTGCACTTTCGCCACTTTGTACTCCCCCTTGGAGAGAACCAATGGAAGCTGGGAGCCACCTACGACTTCAGACACCTGGCTCCCCACCCCAACTTGCTGATGGCCAATGAAATGCTCACCTCGCTGAAGTCTGTAGCTCATGTATCCCCCAAAGTAGTCGAGACACAGGCAGGCATCCGCCCTAATACAAAAGACCGCCGGCCAATGATCGGTTCTCATCCCCGACATCCACAACTATACTTCATCAACGGTCTGGGCAGCAGAGGTGTGTTAATGGCTCCCAAACTGGCGGAGTGGCTGATCCTGAAGATTAATGACAATATCTCTGTGCCGGAGGATGTAAATATAAAAAGGTGCTTTGAGTAGCCACTCAATCCATAAAAAACAAAGTGAGGGGTTTTAAAGGAATGAATATACAAATTTGTCATTTTCAATGAGACATCCTCACAATTTTTGAGCATTCGTGCAAAGTGAAGGACATCGACTTCTTCTGAAAAATATTAAATAACCGAAATTAACTATTTAATCTAAAAAAAGAAAATATTTAATTTTCACTCTTTCAATAAGTAATCAGCCTTAAATACTTCCCATCAATTTGTTTCAATGGAAAATCAATTTGTTAAAATCACCTTAATTTAGCCGACAATTCTTATTCTATGAAATTGAATACTACTGCCGGTATTTTAATATCAATATCTGCTCTATGGTTGTCCGGCTGCAATAATTCTCAAACTGCTGAACTCCCACCCGTACAGGTAAATGTCATCAAGGCTATTGAAAAAGATGTGCCAATCTATGAGGAATTTGTCGCACAGGTATATGGGGAGTCAGACGTAGATATTCGGACACGGGTGGAAGGTTGGGTAACTTCTGTAAATTTCAGGGAAGGCTCACAAGTTAAAAAGGGCACTCTCCTCTACGTCATTGATGATATAGAGTACAAAAACAGATTTGACCGCCAGGCTGGTGAACTGGCTCGGGCTAAGTCCGAAATGGTTCGCGCAAAGAATGAACTGAGCCGTGTAGAACCCCTGGCAGAA
>CALFUW010000110.1 GCA_937929815.1 uncultured Flavobacteriales bacterium
AACGCTGAATGCACTTCCTACAATATCCCGTAGAATCAGCGACTTTACCCGGCTTACTCCCCAGGCTGGTCGTGGCAATTCATTTGCCGGTGCCGATGGTCGTCTAAACAATATTACGGTAGATGGATCTTATTTTAACAACTCCTTTGGTCTTGGAGGTCAGCCTGGTGATCGCACCGGTGTTTCTCCTATTTCATTAGATGCTATAGATCAAATTCAGGTAAATATTGCTCCTTACGATGTGCGTCAAGGACTATTCACAGGGGCCACAGTAAATACAGTTACCCGCTCCGGTACAAATGAATTTCAGGGTTCGATCTACTCGTTTTTCAGAAATAATAACATGGTAGGTAGAAAAGCTAAAGAATTGGAATTCAATCCTGGAGAATTCGGATATGACCAGTATGGAGCCAGATTGGGAGGACCGATTTTAAAGGACAAGTTGTTTTTCTTTGCTTCATACGAATATGAAAAAACAACAGAGCCGGGTACAACCTTTCGCGCTAACAGAGGCAATGAGCCAGTTGGTGGAAATGTGACTCGTGTTTTGGCTTCAGACCTTGATTCACTTAGTTCATTCTTATTAAACCGTTTTGGATACGTGACCGGCCCTTATGAAGGGTATGACAATAATACGCTGGCTCACAAATTCTTAATACGACTTGACTACAATCTGGACAAGAAGAATAAACTCTCACTTAGATACAATCATTTAAATTCATTTTCTGATATCTTGCTTTCAAACTCATCTTCACTTGGTTGGGGCAATCGACGTACCAATCTGACAGGTTTAAATTTCAGAAATTCAAATTATCAGATTCTGGAAAATATACGTTCGATCATTGGTGAATGGAACTCCCAGATTTCGAGCAATATGTCCAATCAGTTAATTGCAGGTTATACATTTCAGGATGAAAGTCGGCGCTCACTCGGCTCATTTTTTCCAATGGTGGATATTTTGAAAGACAATACTGTTTACACGACATTTGGATTTGAACCTTTCACTCCAAACAACGAGTTAAGATACTCAACCTGGCAGTTGCAAAACAATTTTAATATTTACAGTGGAAGACACACCCATACGTTTGGAATAAGTGCTGAATATTACCAATCCGAAAACATCTTCTTCCCGGGATCTCAAAGCGTATATATATACAATAGTTTGGAGGATTTTTATACTGATGCCATTGATTACTTCGATAATCCAAACAGAACCGTATCTCCGGTAAATCTCAGAAGGTTTCAGGTACGCTGGTCAAATATCCCCGGACAAGACAAGCCGATTCAGCCTTTGAAAGTATTTCTGCCAGGTATTTACTATCAGGACAATATCCAAATCAGTGACAGACTGAACATCATCGCCGGAATACGGGTGGAGGCTCCATTCTTTGGAAACACAGCCTTTAATAATCCGCAGGTTGATACTTTAAAATTCCGCGATGAAAACGGAAACGAAGTAATGTACAGAACAGATAAATTGCCTGATCCGAATCCGTTGATTTCTCCTCGTTTCGGATTTAACTATTCTGTAAATGAAGAGCGTACCTTTCAAATCAGAGGGGGGACGGGAATCTTCTCTGGACGTCCTGCCTATGTTTGGATTTCCAATCAAATCGGAAATAACGGTGTCATGACGGGTTTTGAACGCCTTGATAACACAACTGCAAGGCCATTTCACCCAGATCCAAATCATTATAAACCATCTGTAGTGACTGGCGCACCGGCATCTCAATACGAGTTGGCACTTACTGATCCTAATTTCCGCTTTCCTCAAGTATGGCGTTCAAACATAGCTTTCGATTATAAATTGCCATGGGGAATGATTGGTACTGTCGAAGGTATTTACAATCAGGATGTGAATGGAATTTATTACATCAATGCCAACTTGGCTCCAGCTGACTCTTTTTATGTCGGTGTAGATCCACGTCCACGTTGGACTTCAACTGCTGCTACACGTATTAATCCGAATATAGACAATGCCATTGTCCTAAAAAATCAAAATATTGGCTACTCCTACAACGTTTCAACCCATATTGAGAGACCGGCACGCGAAGACGGTTTATATTTTAAGTTGGGTTATTCATACGGCATAGCACTCAACACAGTTGACCCCGGGTCTATTGCATTTGGCTCCTGGAACAATAACCAACACACCGGCGATCCAAATAACCCAGGACTTGGATTTTCCTCAAATACACAAGGTCACAGAGTATTTGGTGCAGTGGCTTATACCATCGTCAGCGAACGTGATTATACGAACATGGGTAATAAGTTTTTCAGCAATTTTGGAAGTACTACCATTTCATTTTTCTACGATGGTTTTACTCAAGGAGTTGCCAGCTATGTATACAGCGGTGATATGAACGGTGACGGCGGGACATCAAACGACCTCATCTACATTGCAAAAGATAAGTCAGAAATGAATTTTGAAACCTACACGGTTACCGTTAATAATCAGAGCATTACTTTTACCGCTGACCAGCAGAAAGAGGCGTGGGAAAATTTTATCAACAGAGATCCCTATCTGAGCCGTAATAGAGGTAAATATGCTGAGAGGAATGGTGCGTGGTTGCCGATGGTTCACAGAATAGATTTCAGCATTGCTCAGGATATCGGAGTGAAGGCAGGAAATAAGAAAAATTCACTTCAGCTTAGGGTAGATATTCTCAACTTTACAAATTTCCTGAATTCTGATTGGGGTGTTGGTCGCAGATTTACCTCTACAGCTCCTCTGATCAACCGAGGAAGAGACGCCAACGGTCAGCACAAGTACCGCCTGCTTCAGCTACAGGGTAGGCTCATCGAAGATCCATATCAATTTACAAACCTTGTACAAGATGTGTGGAGAATTCAAGTAGGTATTCGTTACAACTTCAACTAATCTGAAAAATTTAATTTCAAAGGAAAGCCCCGAAATTTCGGGGCTTTTTAATTTGTGACAATCTATCACTCTTTGACTGACACAATGTCAAATTGCTCTACCTATTATGGCAGAAAACAAGCCTTGGCACATAATTCGTCATAGACAGATCAAACTATTCAGTATTAACCTAAACATAGATAGTTATGTCAGAAGTAAAAATTCGTCCATTAGCAGACAGAGTGCTTGTAGAACCAGCACCAGCAGAGACAAAAACATCATCAGGTATTATCATCCCCGATACCGCACAGGAAAAACCCCAGCGCGGTAAAGTAGTAGCCGTAGGAAACGGCAAAAAAGATGAGCCCATGACTGTATCTGCCGGAGATATGGTACTATACGGCAAGTATGCAGGTACAGAAATCAAGATTGATGGAAAAGATTACCTCATCATGAGAGAATCTGACATCCTTGCAATCATTTAATTTCATAAGACTATTAGACGAAATTTAAACACAAAAACCCAAATCAACAATGGCAAAAGAAATCAAATTTGACGTAGAAGCTCGTGAAAAGCTGAAAAAAGGCGTAGATGCATTAGCTAACGCTGTGAAAGTAACCCTCGGTCCCCAAGGACGCAATGTGGTAATCCAAAAATCCTTTGGTTCACCCCATATTACTAAAGATGGTGTAACCGTGGCTAAAGAGATCGAGCTCGAAGATAAAATCGAAAACCTGGGTGCTCAAATGGTAAAAGAAGTTGCCAGCAAAACTGCCGATATTGCCGGTGACGGAACTACTACAGCTACAGTGCTTGCTCAGGCTATCATCACCCAGGGTATGAAAAATGTGGCCGCCGGTGCCAATCCTATGGACCTTAAGAGAGGTGTCGATAAGGCTGTATCCAAAATCGTATCAGAACTAAAATCTATTTCAGTAGAAGTAGGAGATAGCTATGATAAAATAGAGCAAGTAGCTACCATCTCTGCCAACAACGATACAACTATCGGCAGCTTGATCGCCGAAGCCATGAAGAAGGTGAAAAAAGAAGGTGTAATCACTGTCGAAGAGGCAAAAGGCACTGAAACTACCGTCGAAGTGGTTGAAGGTATGCAGTTTGACCGCGGTTACCTTTCACCATACTTTGTAACCAATGCCGACAAAATGGTTGCAGAGTTGGAGAATGCTTTCATTCTCATCTATGACAAGAAGGTAAGTTCAATGAAAGAACTCCTTCCGATCCTTGAACCCGTTGCACAAGGCGGCCGTCAGCTTCTCATTATAGCTGAAGATGTGGAAGGTGAAGCACTAGCGACACTGGTAGTCAACAAAATTCGCGGAGCGCTTAAAATCGCTGCAGTCAAAGCTCCCGGATTCGGTGATCGCAGAAAAGCAATGCTCGAAGACATCGCAATCCTTACAGGTGGTACCGTCATTTCAGAAGAGCGCGGATTTAAGCTAGAAAACACCACCATCGATATGCTGGGTCGCGCTGAAAAAATCACCATAGATAAGGATAATACCACTATTGTAAACGGTGCAGGTAATTCAGAAGACATAAAAGCCCGAATAAACCAAATCAAAGCCCAAATTGAAACCACTACCAGCGATTACGACAGAGAAAAACTTCAAGAGCGTCTTGCTAAACTTGCCGGTGGTGTGGCTGTACTTTATGTAGGTGCTGCTTCAGAAGTAGAGATGAAAGAGAAAAAAGACCGCGTAGAAGATGCTCTTGCTGCTACACGTGCTGCCATCGAAGAAGGTATCGTACCTGGTGGAGGTGTGGCTCTCGTTCGCGCCAGCAAAGGCCTTGAAGGCTTTAAAGGTGACAATGACGACGAAACTACCGGAGTCGCCATCGTAGCCCGTGCTATCGAAGAACCCCTTCGTCAAATTGTCGAAAATTCTGGTCTGGAAGGCAGCGTAGTGGTTCAAAAAGTAAAAGAAGGTACCAACGACTTTGGATTCAATGCCAAAACAGAATCTTACGAAAATCTCTACGAATCCGGAATTATCGATCCTACTAAAGTTGTACGCGTAGCTCTGGAAAATGCTGCATCCGTAGCCGGAATGCTGCTGACTACAGAAGCGACCATCACTGAAATTCCTAAAAAAGAAGCTGCACCTGCCATGCCAGGTGGAGGAATGGGAGACATGATGTAATCTGTAATTAAACTCCCTATCCAAAAAGCCTCCCCTCAACAAGGGAGGCTTTTTTATTTGTGAATCTTCAGAAAGTAAATTAAAAAGGTTGTTCCATATCTTTGCTGCAGATATGATCGAACCAGTAAATACTTCACATGCGCCCCAGCCCATTGGGCCGTATAATCAGGCTGTAAAAGCCGGGGATTTCCTGTTCGTAAGCGGGCAAATCGCAATCAATCCGGAAACCAATAAATTGGTCATCGGCGACATTGCAATTGAGGCTCGAATGGTTTTTGAAAACATTGCTCAGATTTTGAAAAAAGCAGATTTAAACTTTTCTCATATAGTTAAGTCTTCTATTTTCCTAAAAGATATGAGCACATTTCCCATAATCAATGAAATTTATAAATCCTACTTTCAGGAACCCTATCCGGCAAGAGAAACGGTCGAGGTATCCCGCCTACCCAAAGGTGTGAATATTGAAGTATCCGTCATTGCATATTGTCAACAATAAGGTAGATTGCGATTGAGAAAAATTTTTGTACAATTACTTCTGATTCTCTCCGGCATCACATACGCCCAGCAAAAAGATACCACCGACGAATATACCCTTCGGCGTGCAGAAGATTCGTATGAATACCGTACACAAAACTCCTCCGACCCTTGGGGCAATAAAAGAGTCTTTTATGGCGGAAATTTTGGACTGGCATTTGGCAATTTTACGAATATCATGCTAAACCCACGCGTCAGCGTGTATGAGCCTGTAAGCAAAACCATACTCGGTGGTGGTATAATGTATCAGTATATCAATAATTTTGGAAACCGATTTAACATCGGTGGGGTTAATCTTTTGGCGCATAAGTTGATTTACAATACATTATACTTCGGAATAGAATCAGAAATGCTACATATCTGGAATCGAAATATTGGATTTTGGTCATATCCATTTATGATCGGAGGTGGATTTTTCTCGGTTTTTTCCGGAGGATTTTACAGTTTTGGTTTATTCTATCCGATCTATCAGGGTGCAAATCCGATCTATCCAAATACTGTCATATTGAGATTCAACATAGGATTTTAGAAACTTAATATCATAATTAGCTACATACGTGAGAACAAAGAGAGTAGGTGTATTTATCGATGGTAACTATTTGAACCACACAAGCAATTTTTACAATTACACGCATCCAAAGCATAGAAGATTACATATTGGGGGTTTATTAAATTATCTGAGATACTGGATTGCACAGACCACAGAAACCGATCGAAGACTTGTAAAAATTGTTGAATCTCATTATTTCCGCATTCGAATCAACGTCTTTGAAGCGAGCAACAGGGGCAATCAACTGTTTTACGACCGCCAACTTGACGATATTCTTTCCTATGAAAACATTCGACCTCACTACATCGTGTACCGTCAAAACAACAATACAAGAAAAGAAACACCCTCAATGGAGGCAAAATTATCTCTGGAGGTATTGGATGCGTGCTACAGACAAAATATCGATGCAGTGGCATTAATTGCTAATGACGGAGCATATTCTGATGTGGTAATAAAAGCTACTGCACTGGGGATACCGGTATTTTTGTTTCATTGGGAGTATGAATACCAAAATGATGAGGGCCTTGAAATAGCCGTTCGCACGTCGCACAATCTGATGGAAGCCTGTTCCTATGTGGTCAATCTCAGCGAATTGATTGATAAGCATAAAGCAACAGATTATTTATTGGATAAAATCTTCGTCAGCGAGCGGGATATCAGCTCAA
>CALFUW010000111.1 GCA_937929815.1 uncultured Flavobacteriales bacterium
GCCGCTTTGATCAGCTGAAGAAAACCAGGTGTTCCTCCATCTTCTCTTATTTCAATATCGTCGTAGTAGCTGTGCCCTCCCCAGGGATTGGTCCAGGTCACCGTCCCGCCACCCGGGATATCAGGCGACTTGAGTCGGTAATATTTTTTATTAAAGATGAGCAATCCGGGAGTGCCCGGTCCCCCGAGAAACTTATGTGGACTTAAAAATATAGCGTCTAACCAACCAAGAGGTCTGTCCGAAGGATGCATATCTATCTTTACATAGGGGCCGGAACAGGCAAAATCTACAAAACAACATCCACCTGCCATATGCATGCGCTCTGCGATGTCGTAATACGGTGTTTCGATCCCTGTGACATTGCTGCAGCCAGTCACTGAAGCATATTTGTACTTTTTGTCTTTGTATTTTTCGAGAAGTTCATCAAGGTGACTGAGATCTACCAACCCATTGGAGTCTGCTCTGATCAGTTCGACCCTGGCAATGGTTTCGAGCCATGAAGTCTGATTGCTGTGATGCTCCATATGGGTGATAAAAACGATAGGCTTTTCCTCCTCGGGTATATTAAAATACTCCTTCAGACAGTCCGGATATTTGATACCTAAAATGCGCTGAAATTTATTGACGGCTGACGTCATACCTGTCCCTACAGCTATAAGCACATCATCTGGCCCTGCATTCACGCTCTTCTTCACTATTTCCCGGGCTAAGTGATATGCATGAGTCATTATTGCCCCTGTGAAACTGGTCTCCGTATGGGTATTGGCCACCATTGGTCCAATCTGTTGAATTAGCCACTCCTCAATCGGCTTATATAATCTACCACTGGCAATCCAATCGGCATACACCAATGGTTTCTCTCCGTAGGGTGTGTCTACTTTTTTATCCCAACCAATTATATTTTTTCGGAAAAATGAAAAGTGCTCTTCATGGGGCAATTCGAGCTGCTTTTGTGTTTTTGATTGAAGTGTAGCTGATTCCATGCAGTCGTCATTCTATCTCCCACAAAAGTACACAAGACCAGGGCTACTTTCTGATTTATAAGCATCTGTCCTGGAGATAATCTACCAATTATCATTAGAATGACCCGTCATGATGCAAGCCATTGCATAATACACATCCTACCCACCAACAGTCTGTAATACAAACGAATCAGCTCTGCCAATCATCAGACTTACTTTACTGATCTCCATCGTCCATGGTCCGAAAACGCAGAGGTGCAACTTAAGCAACTGTTTAATAACCAAACACGGGTTTGTAACATAATTTCGCACAAGAATTTTTAATACAGAAAATATGAATTTTGACCTTATCGTATTAGGTACAGGCCCGGGTGGTTATGTAGCTGCAATCAGAGCCTCGCAACTGGGAATGAAAGTGGCCGTAGTAGAGAAAGAATCTCTCGGAGGAATCTGCCTTAACTGGGGCTGTATTCCTACCAAAGCTCTTCTGAAAAGTGCTAACGTATTTGAATACATAAAACACGCTAAAGATTACGGTATTGAGATCCAGGGTAATGCCGTACCCAATTTTGAGTCTGTAATCAAGCGCAGCCGTCAGGTAGCTGCAGGGATGAGCAATGGGGTAAACTTTCTCATGAAAAAGAATAAAATCACTGTCATCTCCGGATTCGGAAAGATAAAACCCGGAAAGAAGATAGAAGTGACAGATGCCGATGGCAAGAAAACAGAATATACCGCCAAACACATAATTATAGCCACGGGTGGCAGAAGCCGCGAGCTGCCAAACCTTCCGCAAGACGGTAAAAAAATCCTCGGATACCGCGAGGCAATGAGCCTTCCGACACAGCCGAAGAAGATGGTAGTAGTAGGCTCAGGCGCCATTGGTGTCGAATTTGCCTACTTCTATGCTGCCATGGGCACTGAGGTAACCATCGTAGAATACATGCCCAATATCGTGCCTATCGAAGATGAAGAAATCTCCAAACAGTTGGAACGCTCGTTTAAGAAGATGGGCATAAAAATTATGACATCTTCTGAAGTGACAAAAGCAAATCCAACAGGTGAAGAAGTGCACGTGACGGTAAAAACCCCCAAAGGAGAGGAGACCCTTGCATGCGACATAGTACTTTCTGCCGTAGGTGTAGTAGCCAACATTGAAAATATCGGTCTGGAAGAGGTGGGAATTAAAACCGAAAAGGGAAAGATCGCCGTAGATAAATTCTATCGAACCAATGTAGAAGGCTATTACGCCATTGGAGACTGTGTGCCGGGTCAAGCGCTGGCACACGTAGCCTCAGCTGAGGGTATCATATGCGTTGAGAAAATTGCAGGACATCATCCTGAACCTTTGAACTACAACAACATTCCAAGCTGTACCTACTGCTCGCCGGAAATCGCAAGCGTAGGATATACCGAAAAGGCAGCCCGCGAGGCCGGATATGATATTAAAGTCGGAAAATTCCCTTTTTCAGCCAGTGGTAAAGCTTCAGCCGCAGGACACAAAGATGGCTTTGTAAAAGTTATCTTCGATGCCAAATACGGCGAATTTTTAGGTTGTCATATGATCGGTGCCAATGTCACCGAAATGATTGCTGAAGCTGTGGTGGCCCGCAAGTTGGAAACCACCGGACATGAAATCATAAAATCAGTGCATCCTCACCCTACAATGAGTGAAGCCATCATGGAGGCGGCTGCTGACGCCTACGGAGAGGTTATTCACCTCTAAAATCCATCCCCGCAAAACAAAAATTCACAACCTGGCCAAATGACCAGGTTTTTTTATTTTCAGAAATAAAAAAACCCATCATAAGGTGGGCTTTTTTTAAGTTGCCCGAGCTGGATTCGAACCAACACAGACGGAACCAAAATCCGTAGTCCTGCCATTAGACGATCGGGCAATATTGAAAAAATCGGGTTGCAAATATAAAATGTATCGCCTCTTGTACAAATCTTTTATCTACAACAGAACAATTACTTAGCCACTGACTCAACCTCCTTATATCCAAAGAGTTTCTTTGTGCGAATGATTTCTTCCACACCCTCCGGAAGCATCTGACCCCATCCTTGCTCGCCTTTTTTAATCATCCTTAACACACGTGGAGAATATATATGAAGGATATCTGGATCATAGGTTTCAATGTCTTTAATTCGACCATTGAAAGTAAGGTATTCAAAGAGCGGACGAAGGCGCGGGTGTACCCACATGTTTTGAGAATTTTCGAGTTGACTGTCGTCCGTCGGCTTAGAGGGATACACATAAATTTTTAAATCGCGGGAAAACATAATCCCCATTGCTTCCAGAATACCACCGGACAATGTGCGATAGTATTTTTCATTAAATACATCCTTGAGACTTGTCACCCCCAATATGATTCCCATTCGGGCCTTGGTAAATTCAGAGAAATAATGAATGAGTTTGTAGTATTCCTGGAAGTTTGAGATCAACACTTTGTATCCGAGCGAACAAAGGATTTCAGCCCTGTCCAGAAAGTCCTGTTCGTCGATTTCTCCCTCTGCTCTAAGATTATTTAAAGTAATCTCAAATAGCACTTCCACGTTGTCCTTTCTTACTTTTGGATCACGTAAAAAGTATTCGTACCCCTTCTTCATCATGTCCATATTAACCTTTGTAACTGGACGAAAACTACCCCGCAGAGCCAAAATATTTTTCTTGTAAAGAAGTCCGGCCGGTAGGAGGTTATTCCCATCCGGTCCAAAAATCACAGCATCCGTAAAGCCATTCTTGACCAGCTGAAGCGACAGTAGCCGATTGTCTACACCTTCAAAATCAGGCCCGGAGACATTGATCATATCTATTTCTACCTTGTCCCGCGATAGATTGTCATACAGCGATTTGAGGAGTTCGTTGGGATCATTGATAATGTGAAAACATGCATATATAAGGTTTACACCCATCACTCCAACAGTCTCTTGCTGGAGAATGGCTTCATTTTCTTTCAACCGGATGTGAAAGATCACTTCATTGGGAGGACTATCGGGGGTTAGTTGAAATTTACATCCCATCCAGCCGTGGCCTTTGTATCGCTTGGCAAAATCAATGGTTGCTACAGTATTGGCATAGGTGAAGAAACACTTGTCCGGATTTTTTGAACGGTCTATCCTTTCTTCCACAAGCCGGTACTCCTGGGAGAGCATTTTTCTTAAGCGGCTTTCGGTTACATAGCGACCATCAGGCTCTCTACCATACACTGCATCACTGAAGTCCTTGTCATAGGCACTCATCGCCTTGGCTACGGTGCCTGAAGCCCCCCCTACTCTGAAAAAGTGTCGCACTACTTCCTGACCGGCACCGATTTCGGCAAATGTTCCATATATTACGCTGTTTAAATTGATTTTTAAGGCTTTCTGCTGAGTAGTGAGGATGTAGCGTTCCATGTAGATCGGTTTTAAACAAAAATACGCCCAAGCTGACGCAGCTTTAGTATCAATTTTTTAAAAAAGGCTTTAAAATTATCTCCGGTTCATCTTCAGATAAAACCGCTCTATTCAAAAAGTGGAGAAAATCACGTAATGGCAAGAGACAGTCAATCAGCAAGGAGATTGTGTGTGGGTCTTTTAACTGATTGTATTCCAATGGTGCAGTAGCGGTAAAGGATTTCAACTTCAAGTACTTAATCGCAGGATTGCTCTCCTCATACCCTTTGGGCGGTCGGGTGAGCATCATCGATTCTTCCATATCGAGATCCCCGTAATACTTTACAAATTGGGTTTCATGGAGAATTTCAGAAAATTCTTCCCAGCAAAGATCTATTTCTTTTCGTATTTTTTTTAGCAGCGGTGCCGGTGGCATATACATTCCTCCGCCTACAAAACTTCCTTCCTGATCAAAGTGTATGTAATATCCGGCCAATTCACCTTTTCTTCCATCAGGGGCAAAACCAAGGGATATGTGGGTTTTGTAAGGGCGCTTATCCGGGGAGAAGCGTATATCCCGATTGATTCTGAATAGACATTGAGAGGGCTTAGTATTGGCAAGCTGTGGGTCGTGGCTTTTAATAGCTTGAAGAATTTTATCGGCTACAGTCAACAGTTCGCTTCGATATTTTTCATAGGATACTCTGTTCTGAGCAAACCAGTCTTTATGGTTGTGTTCACGCAGATCGGCTAAAAAATTCAAACTTTGATCGGATAGCATAATTTGAGGTTAAATGTTTTTTTGTTAAAATATTTGAAATATTTCTTTCGTTTAAACAATAAACAAAATAAAATGTGCGCCTATGCAAAAAACTTCTACCACCTCGATCAAAAATACGGATTACTCTTCCAAAAAACCTAAAAAATCTACCATAGACCGTTTAAATGCCTATTCAAAGTCGGTAGTGGTGGTGTCCTCTTTCAAAGAAAAGTGGCTGGTAAATCTGAATTAAGGAATTTTATACTTAACTTCAGTTGAGCTTCACCATTCAACCCATATCCATCTAAATATATTTGCTGGAGAATGGGTATGAGCGAACAGATTTTTTTTGCCGTTTTTTTGGGGGTTATTTTTTTTATCCTGGCCTTCGATCTGGGTATTTTTCAAAAGGAAAAACATGAAGTCTCCTTCCGCGAAGCACTCTTTTGGACGGGATTATGGTTTGGTCTGTCCATTGGTTTTTACTTTTTTTTGAAATCCTATGGCCATTGGATACACAATCCTGAAACGATCGACGAGCTTGTCTACATCACCGAAAAGTACCGTCAGAGGCTCGATGTTACTGGACTATCCTTTGAGCAGGCGCTTCAACAGTATCGCAACATCATTGCCTTGGAATATCTTACGGGATATTTCATAGAGTACAGCCTGTCAGCCGACAATCTTTTTGTAATACTTATGATATTCCGAAATTTCGGAGTTCAAAAGAGGGATTATAAAACCATTTTGATCTGGGGTATCCTGGGTGCAGTCGTATTCCGGTTTGCATTTATCTTCCTTGGTGCGGAGTTAATCCAAAGATTTCACTTTCTGCTTTATTTGTTTGGCGCTTTTCTGATCTATTCAGGATTCAAAATATTGACCAGCAAAAAGGAAGACGACCAGATCACTCCGGAAGGCCATCCTCTGGTGAAGTTGGCTAGTACGTATTTAAATGTGTTTCCTCGAAACGTGAAATCAATATTGGTGTTTCGCCATCCCAGTGATCGGAAGACGTATGTAACACCTTTGTTTATCGTACTTCTTATCGTTGAATTTAGCGACATCATCTTTGCTGTGGACAGTGTGCCGGCTATTTTCTCCATCACGCTTGACCCGTACATTGTGTTTTTTTCCAACATTTTTGCCATTTTAGGTCTTAGAAGTCTGTTCTTTCTTCTGGCAAAGGTTGTAGATATATTTTACTATCTGACGTATGGACTTGGAATTCTGCTGATATTCATTGGTCTTAAACTGGTGTTTGAGCACTTTTTTGATGCTTTAGGCATTCATGCCTTTGAATCGCTGATGGTAGTAGTAAGCATTTTGACAATTTCTATTCTTGCCAGTTTATTTCGTTTCAAATCACATAAAAAGTCAGATTAAGCTCTTGATTCCATATGTTTCAAAATCTTTATACACACAGCGGCAAGGTACGTGCATCGCATGGATGCGAATCAATCCTCCGGTGAATAAACCTGTATTGGGCCATGGATAAATATTTCACTGGTAAAATTCATCTTTTCATGCCCAGGTTTAAAACGTTTGAAAGCGTACTGATTTCTATCCCTCACGGTGTTAATGAGGCGTTTCTGTATGTTCTTCCAAAGTATGGTGATGTGACTTCTTTTTTTGTCAGAATTGGGTATTGTTCTGAGGCGTCATGTGTGCGCACAGATGACTTTGAGAACATATTTATTTCTGAATATGCCCGAAAGCTTTTCCTAAAAAACTGATGATATCGCTCGCTATCACGCTTTCCGGACTTGTCTGATCTGCTAAAGCAAAGTCTCCGGCCATGCCATGAATGTACACACCCAGACGTGCAGCATCAGAGTTCGAATAGCCTACCGACAAAAGTGACAGTAAAACACCCGTGAGCACGTCTCCGGATCCTGCGGTCGCCATCCCGGCATTGCCGGTGGAGCTGAAGTACACATTACGGTCGGGTGTGTACACGCGCGAATACCTTCCTTTGTACACAACGACACTTCCCGATGACTGAACAAAGTTTCGGATGTGTTCATGGAGTTCAATTGGCTTTTTCTGTCCAAAAAGCCTGGCAGCCTCCCCGGGATGTGGAGTGAGGATGTGAAGTGTAGACAGGCGACTCTGCCATTTGTGCATGGCAATAAGATTAAGTGCATCAGCATCGAGGACGGCTGGGAGTTCAAATTCGAGGAGCTGATCCAGCAATCCGGCAGCTTCAGCCGAGGTGCCTAATCCCGGTCCGATCGCCAATACATCAGGCTCTATAGCTGAAATGACTTCAGAAAGATCTTCCTGATTTAAATCAATCCCGATAGCTTCAGGTCTTACGGTCGCTATCGAAGTAAGTGCCCTGGTTCCGCATGCTACATATAGCAACCCTATACCTGACCTCAGCGCAGCTTCAGCAGACAATATAATCGCACCTGATGTACGACCTATCCCTCCGACCAAAAGACCTCTGCCAGCCTGACCCTTGTGAATCCACGGACTCCGGGGTTTATACAAGCTGATCACATCCTGCTGCTCCATTAAGTAGTAAGGTGTAGCAACTTTTCTGATGAAGTGTGGATGCAGCCCAATATCTGCTATGCGAAGTTCTCCGGCAAGTGGACCTGTAGGCATCATTAGAAGTGAAAGCTTTGGAAATTGAAATGTAATAGTGCAATGAGCCGGCAAGATGGTTTCCAGATCGTTTGAGTCATTGTCGTCCGCAAACATTCCTGATGGAAGATCTACAGCAATTTTTGGGTTGGGAAAGGACTTTAGATATCGCACGACTTCTGCTGCCAGTCCTTGAAGAGGGCGGGACAGACCTGTTCCATAAAGGGCATCAATGACTACAGCGTCCGGCTGAATGATGATGTCCTCCGGTTTTTCAACCCTTTTGATGATCAATCCTCTTTCCAGTGCCCGTTTTTGATTGAGAAGATTGTCTTCCGAATACCGCTCTGCCTTGAGAAGAT
This sequence comes from uncultured Flavobacteriales bacterium, assembly GCA_937929815.1. Classification (GTDB taxonomy): domain Bacteria; phylum Bacteroidota; class Bacteroidia; order Flavobacteriales; family Schleiferiaceae; genus Thermaurantimonas. The sequence goes on from CALFUW010000111.1 coordinate 8,052, forward strand.
ATACGGACACCTTGTGGAAGATGTCGAGTTTTCGCGCCAGGACCAAGCCATCTCCACCATTATTTCCCGGGCCGCAAATGATTGCCACCGGACTCTGATATTCAAAGTAGTCTGTGTCTAAGTAGGTCATAAGCCAGGCGTGAGCAGCCCTCTCCATGAGGTCTGCGGACGCAACAGGCTCGTGGGTTATG
>CALFUW010000112.1 GCA_937929815.1 uncultured Flavobacteriales bacterium
GGCTCCCTGGACAAGGTGTACATTGCCGACGGTCACCATCGCACGGCCTCTTCGGCTCTTTTGCATAAAAGGCTGCAGACGGAGGGTGCTGATTCCGAAGAATCGGGTTTTTTTATGGCGATGATGCTGCCCGAGAGCGAACTGGTAATTGATTCCTTTTTCAGATTGCTTGAAAATCCTTCGGAAAAAAAATACAACGAAGTCATTCGCTTCATTCGTACCAACTGCCCGATGCTTCCACCGTCAGGAGTCACAGAAGGAGGCCAGTTTTCGATGTATTGCAAGGATGGCTGGCTGCGTTTTGCGTTTCCCAAAGAGTGGTATGGAAATAAAAATGAATCCGAAAGTCTGGATGCCAGCCTGTTGTTTGACTGCATACTTAAGCCCGTAGCTGGTGTTCAGGATGCAAAAGAAAGCCATCAGTTGCACTACATGCCCACACCCGAAGGCCGTCCAAAGGCAGAACTTTGGGCTGCAGAACATCCGTTTTCCCTGGTGTTTGAATTGGCCCCGATCCACTCGGATACAATCAAGCTCATTGCAAACAAACATCAGATAATGCCTCCCAAAACGACCTACATTCTACCAAAATTAAGAAGCGGATTGACCATTTACAACCTCAATATTCTATAGTCAGGTATGCATAGCTGAGGTAAATTGTGTATGCAGAGCCTCCCACCTGGCTAGATCATCTCCGGAGAGACGAATACCATAAGACGTTTCGATTTTGTCTTTTTCAATCAGAAGATTCTGAAACCATTTTTTTGCGCTGTCTGCTTCCGGTATGCGCACCTGATGATACAGCAATTTTAAAAACCGTTCAATTTCATTGAATCTTGACTGACATTCATTTGAAAAGCATGTATTCAAAAAATGTTTGAATACCACTTCTATCGCCTTTGAAGTAGGGTGCGCCATATCTTCTTCGTAGTATTCATAGTTTCTCAATACGTCGGTAATAATTTCATAGGCCGGAAAGTAACATGCGTCACTATGTGACTCTATGATCTGATGTGCCGCTGAGAGCAAGTGCGCTTTACTTCTTGCATTTTCCACGATACCATCGCGAAGATGCTTCACCGGGCTGACCGTAAAGACAATAGATGCATCTTTATTGATCCGGCGTATGACTTCAACAAGGCGATCGAGAGCATTACTGATTTCATCTACAGTTAGTAGCCCTTTTTCAAAAAGGTTTGCCGGCATCTTATGACAATTGGCCACTTGCATTCCTTCATGCCTCAGTCGATAGGTGAATGCTGTTCCAAGTGTGACAGCGATCAGGCGTGCTGTAGATAGACCTTGATACATTCTATCTCTGGCAAATGCTATCTTTTTGCGCAATTCAGCTTGTGTAGTAGCATATATCTGGCTGTGATGCAACCATGAAACATATACACCATCCCGCCGGAAAATCCATTCATTTTCAATCTTATTTTCCAATACCAAAAGAAAATGAACAAGAAGACTCGCAGGATCAAATACAATTCCCATCGGATTGACCACCACCGGATGGTACAGCCGCTGCAGATGTCCTCCTACATGTTCAGAAAAACAGGATCCAACAAGCATCAACGAATCGTCCGGGCGAATAAGTCGATTGGAAAATGGTACAGTGGGCAGATCAACAATATTGTGATGATATCCCATGCTACATATTAATCCATTTCATGAGCAAATCATATCGTTGCATCAGATCAACAGCAGATTTGCTGTGTGCAAAAATTGCCCTGATTTCATAATTGTAGCGCTCAAATGTCTGAATGATTCCATCCAGATTTTCCTTGTTTAATTTCAATGTTAGTAAGATTCGATTGCTATCCGGTAGTTCTGATATGTAAAGCGCAACAATACGGGCATCTCCGCTTTCGGCTATCTGAGCGATCTGGCTGAGGTGGTAGTCTGCTGTGGATAGCTCGAGCACTATTACCCCACCCGGTATTTTAAAGGATACAGTCTGGGCAAAGGAATACAACATTTCCGAAGCCTGAATGCTCCCGATATATCCGCCAGCAGAGTCTATGACAGCTAAAACATCGCACTTGAAAACTCCGAATGCGCTGATGACTTCCAATTCATGGGTGTGAGAATAGGTGAAATAAGGCCGGAGCAGTTCTGAAGGTAACCTACCTATGGATATTGAACTGTCAATTTGATTTTCTAAATCTTCAAGTTTTACCACACCTACAAACTCTCCTTTATCAATAACCGGTAGCGACTGTGTGCCCTGCTGCAGCATCTCATCTATGGCAAAGGAAATGCTGTCTGAGCTGTGAAGTGGAGATATTTGAAGTGAAATAAAATTCTCTGCGGTCATGACATGGCAAACTTAGACGGAAACTTCATATAAAACATACCGGCTTAGACGAAAATCATATTAATACATACCAACGTCTAAATAATTCATCTAAAACAAAAAACCGGCCAGATTGACCGGTTTTGACTTCGCCCTGGGTGGCAGATGGGTCTCGAACCCACGACCTTCGGAACCACAATCCGACGCTCTAACCGACTGAGCTACAGCCACCAT
>CALFUW010000113.1 GCA_937929815.1 uncultured Flavobacteriales bacterium
GTTATGCTTCGGTAATTTCCGGCAGGTAAGCTGGCCTTTTCGACGACAAACCTTTCGGCTGTTTGCTCAATGGTTTCGCCATAATGATAGCCGGCTTGCAGAGCAATTACATTGGCTTCGGCTATGGTTGGCTGGTTTGAAAATTTGCGACGGAGAAACCGAATAGTAGGCTCAAGGTCGCGCGTGTAGAGCCAATACACCAGGCCTAGCATAAACATATTTTTACACCGATCCACATCTCGCGTGCTCAAACCCAAATGCTTCAATGCCTCACGCGTAAGTCGGGTGCATTCGACCTCTATAACTTTAAATCCCGACAGACTGCCGTTTGTGAGAGGATTTTGATCTGGCGGAATGGAAGCCAGCTCCAGACTTCGCTTATCAAAGCCATTGGAATTGGCAATTATCAATCCTCCCGGTTTCAGTGACAATAAATTTTTTTTCAGGGCAGCAGCGTTCATCACCACCAGAGTGTCAACTTGGCCGCCAGGTGTGTATATGTGTGTAGATCCAAAGTTAATTTTAAAACCACTCACGCCTGACTCTGTACCTGCAGGAGCGCGTATTTCCGCTGGAAAATCGGGGAAAGTACTGAGATCATTGCCCTTTAAAGCTGTCGTCAAGGAAAACTGCATCCCGGCCAACTGCATTCCGTCGCCAGAGTCCCCGGCAAAGAGTACAGTAGCCTTCTCTATTGTTTTCAAAATGCTCATTTAAGATAGAATTCTTCGCAAATTACGCCGGTCGGAATAGGTTGTTTAATGAAGTATGTCAGGAAGCTAAGCTACTTGAATGACTTCCTTTATATCCGGCACGTATTTTTTTATAGACGTTTCGACCCCGGCTTTCAGGGTGATCTGGTTCACATTGCAGCCCACACAAGTTCCATGCAAGCGAATTTTTACAGTCAAATCTTCACTTATTTCCACAAGAGAAACATCACCTCCGTCCGTTTGTAAAAAAGGGCGGACTTCAGCAAGTGCTTTTTCGACTTTATCTAGAATATCGGGATCCATTGCTTTTCAAACACAATTCCAAAAAGATTGTGCAAAAGTACTTTTGAAATGGGGTAAATAAATAGGTTTTCAGAATTTCTTTAGTGGCAAGATGGTTTGGAATCATTTGGTTTCGTGCTTTTTGTGCAGCAACTGCCAATGGGCTCATCTACATTGGACGTAGCCTCTCGCACTATTAAAGCTTCATTTTTTGGACTCAATAACGGTATACCTAAATCTGCACCTCTCAAAACAAATAAAATTCCCACAACTATAGTAATCGATGAAATGATTTTTGAGACATTCAACGATTTATAGGTCAAAATATGTCTCCCTCCTACACTCAAAAAATACATTGCAGGTAAAGTGCCCAATCCAAAAACAAACATAAAAAGTGCTCCCCCCAATGGATTGCCCATGCCCAGTGCACCAGCAAGAGCTACGTATACAAGTCCACAGGGTAAAAGGCCGTTTATGTTGCCAAGTAAAAACACATATACGGGGCTTTTAGGTCGATTTAGCAATTTTCCCCGTAAGGAATTTATTTTCAGAGAAGTAAAAACTCTGGAAAAGAATTTTTCAAATGCCTTCTGGAAAAAGGGAATCAAACCTAGCACAATCATCACTAAACCGGCTAGGATGGACACCCAGGATTGAAAACCGGCAAGAGTAATCGATTTGCCGAGAGCGCCAAATATCAACCCGAATACGGCATAGGTCACTGACCTACCCGTGTGATACAGCCAAGCACCCACCCATTTATTGATTTTTTGTCCGTAAATGCCAGGTACTGCCATAGCCAGTGGTCCGCACATACCAATGCAATGCAACGAACCGGCAATACCCAATATAAAAGCTGCTCCTATCATAGAAATAATGTTTCTTCAAACAAGTATTTTTTACCTTCCGAATGTACAAGGCATTTTAACAGCCATTTTCCGGGTTTGAGTTCTGACCTGGATAATATCACTAGAGAATCTTTTACTGCGTAGGATTTGTCGAAGATCTGTCGTTCGGGATGGATAAAATTAATTTCTGCTTCAAACTCACCATCGAAAGGTAAAAGGATGTAGATCTGTGAAGCATCATAGTTTATTTTTAGAGCTTTGTTCTCATCAATCACTCTCTGTTTTTCTTCAATGCGCTCTTGATAAACCAGCTCTTCATTGTAATAATTTTCAGTGATCAAATCTGTATTCTGACGCATCATACCATAGACGTGGTATAGAATAAATATGGCGAAACCAACCAGCGCAAATACAATATACCAACCCCAGTTTAATTTCATTTTGATCATTTTTTTATTGGTGCCTGAAAAGAGAGTTCCACCTTGTCAAGCAATTCATCTCCATTGAATAGACCGACTTTTATGATGTTTTTACCGGAGCTCAGGTTTTCTTTAGGGATGTAGATTATCAGAGCTCCTTTTTTGATCTCCTGTATGCCAAGCTCAAAGAACAGATCTTCTTTACCTGGCATCATAATGCGTCCCTCTTCCGGCTCGATCATTCGTATTTCGGCCTGTATAGGAGCAGAGGTTTTGTTGATTAATTGATAATTGTACACATTGCTGATGGTGCCATCTTCATACGCTTGATACAATTGGCCGGGAGTGCGGAGTATGGTCGCCTCTACTTTTACGCGGCTGAAGATTAAAAAACCCATCAGTCCGAGCAGCATTGTCAGCACTACAGAATAAAACGCTAGTCTTCCTGTAAATTTTGGCTTTTCTCCGTTGGCAATCTGGTTTTCGGAGGCATAGCGAATCAGACCACGTGGTTTATTTATTTTATCCATTATGGAATCACAAGCATCTATACAGGCAGTGCAGTTTACGCATTCGAGTTGTGTACCGTTGCGTATATCTATGCCGGTCGGGCATACATCGACACACTGGCCACAGTCTATGCAATCGCCCTTTCCCGATGCAGTGCGGTCTTCGTTTTTTCTAAATTTTGCCCTGGGCTCACCTCGTAGCCTGTCATAGGCGATCACAATCGAATTTCTATCTAGCAGCACCCCCTGAAGACGGCCATATGGACAAACCACAATGCATGCCTGCTCCCTAAACCATGCAAAAACAAAGAAAAAAACCCCGCTAAACAGTATCATAGCAGTGAGGCCTCCTACATGATTTGAAGGGTTGTCGGTCACCAATTGGATCCAATCATCTGATCCGATGAGATACATCAAAAAGATATTGCCGATGCCAAAAGATATTAGAAAGAAAATCCCGTTTTTTAAGATGCGCTTGCGTATTTTTTCTGCATTCCAAGGCATAGATGCCAAACGGAGCTGCTGACCGCGGTCGCCATCGATCCAGTATTCGATCTTGCGGAATAGCATTTCCATAAAGATCGTCTGCGGACACACCCATCCGCAGAAAAGCCGGCCAAATGCCACTGTAAACAGAATGATAAATACCACCCCCGTCACAAAGGTTAGCGCCACCAAATGAAAATCCTGAGGCCAGAATACCTGACCAAGAATCACAAATTTTCGCTCAAGCACATTTAACATCAGAAAGGGCTGACCATTGATGCGTATAAATGGCCCCAGAAATAAGATGGACAGCAAAACATAGCTCAACCATGTGCGGTATTTGTAATATCTACCAGAGGGTTTTTTAGGATATATGAATTTGCGTTTGCCATCTTCCGTGATAAAACCCACTTTGTCTCTGAAAGAATCTTCAGATAAAAAGTCCTCACCAGATCCCATATATCAGCATTCTTAGATCTTTTTTTAATTGAATCAAATGTAGAAATGGGACGATGGGATCTATTATGACATTTATCAATAGACCGTTTAAGTACTGCAGGATTAAAACGGAACTTCCGGTTTTTCATAAAAATTTAACGCATACATACAGCAACTCATCCATTGGAAATGCCCTTTTAGATCATCATCCCGTGGGGATACAACCCGTTTTTGACCGGATTTGAAAAAGGGTATGAAAGCAGCTATCTCTGAAGCATGTCTATCTATGATTTGAGATGCCTCGCATTTCCTGCTTAGGATCTGGTAGCTTCTTTCAAGCCCTTAACTTTTACCAGTGTGAAAGACTTAGAATTTTCGGATTTTTGCCAAAAATTGTATAGTGATTAAAACCATACGCATTGGCACTCGTGATAGTCAGCTGGCTCTCTGGCAGGCAGAGTTTGTTGCCGGTGAATTACAACGCAGGGGGATAGCTTGTGAGATTCATACAGTAAAAAGTGAAGGAGATATCAATCTGACCACTCCACTCTACCAGATGGGAATCCAGGGCATTTTCACCAAAACTCTTGACATCGCTTTGCTGGAAGGCAGGATTGATATTGCCGTGCATTCATACAAAGATGTTCCTACCGCTTTGCCCGCCGGATTGATCATAGCGGCCGTTCCGAAGCGCGGGAGGTGGACAGACACATTGGTGTCGTACAAACCTATAGAACTAGATACATTCCTCACCGAAAAAAAAATCGTGGCTACCGGTAGCATAAGGCGAAAAGCACAATGGATACACAAGTATCCGAATCACGTGATTGTGCCTCTGAGAGGCAATGTGATCACCCGGCTGGAAAAACTCTTAAGAAATGACTGGGACGCGGCCATATTTGCCACAGCAGGACTTCAAAGGCTCAATGCACAAGGATTTTACAGCCTTGAACTAGCGTCCCTGCCGGCTCCCGGCCAAGGGGCTTTGGCTATAGTAGCTCGTCAGGGGGGAGAATCAATTCTAGCAAAGCTGAACCAACTCCATCACTCTGAAACGGCATTTTGTGGCTCTCTGGAAAAAGTATTCCTAAAAACTCTCGAAGGTGGCTGCTCTTCTCCTATAGCTTGCCTTGCATTTAAGGAAGAAGATCAGTATACGTTCAAAGGGGAACTCTATGATCCAGATAACCCGCAGGAACGCCTGTATACAGAGTTCACCTTTGCTGATCCGAACCTCGGACAAAGGCTCGTTCAGGAGGCTGCAGCCAAACTCTTAGAAAAGAAAAAATCAGGCAAGCAGTAATTTTTTTATTTTTGGACAGTTGGCCCATTGTTATGAAAGACGTTTTTTTATTGCTTTCGTCTTTAGTAATTTTCCAATATGCCTATTCCCAGTACGATTCTTGGAATGCCAGGTTTATTCTCTCCGTGAATCCGATGTATTCGGATGAAGAACAAAAAGACACCCTGAATAAACTCCTCTCCAAAGCTGAAGAAGAAGACGTACAAGAAGCAAAACCACTTTATTACAATGCGTTGGCAGCATACTACTACCAGGTCGAAAAACCTGAGTCTATGATAACCAATCTGTACAAAGCCATTGAGATCAATCTGAAACAAAACAATACCACACTTTTATCCACAAATTACAATCTTCTTTCAATATATCACCAGGAGCAGCAGGATTATACCAAGGCGCTCGACGCCATCAATCGTGCCATAAAATATCTTGATTCCCTCAAACAGCCGATACTCTATAAAATCTATGAAAGCAATCGGGCAGCCATTTATTTTATGAAAGGGGATTATGAAAATGCAGCAAAAGTGTATGAAGAAAACATTGATTTTTACTTATCCTCACAGGACACAATCAACTATGCTGGTGAATTGTACAATCTGGCCTTTAGCTATTACAAACTGGGTGATTTCCAAAAAGCCAGAAAAACACTGACACAATTTATAAAGGTCTTTGAAAATTATTCAGAAAAGGATGACCTGCGCGAATTGTACGCAGAAGTCTGCGGAATCTTTGAGAAAATGCATTTTGATGAAGAAGATTTTGCAGAAGCCCTTCAATATCAAACCAAAAAACTACAGATTGCTCGACAGCTCAACCTCTTTGCGATGATTTCAGAGACGTGTGAGAGGCTATCAGCTACATATGAAAAACTGGGGCAGCTTAAGGATGCACTCTACTATAATCGCATGGCCTCTCAGTACAGAGACTCATTGTTGAACGAAACTCGCGTGAAGGCTCTGGCTGAAATGGAATCGAAATATGAGAATAAGATCAAAACATTAGAACTGATAGATGCACAAAATAGAGTAATCATCGAGCAGCGACGGAAAAAATTGTATCTTACTTTGAATGTACTGATATTCACCATTCTGGTAGGTGGCTCCATTGTGGTATATCAAAAAATAAAACTGGATCGAAAAGAACTCTTGCTCACCAGCGAACAAATCAGCAAGATGATTAAAGATCACGAGCTGGAAACCGCTAATGCCCTTTTGAAAGGCCAGGAGCTGGAACGGGAACATCTGGCACAAGAGCTACACGACCGCGTAGGAGGCATCATGGGAAATATCATTTTTCAACTGCAACTGACGGCAAAAAATCTAAGTACCAATCCCCCCTTAAAAGAGCAACTGAAGTCAATATCGGATACCGTAAAAGAAGCAGCAGAAGAAATCAGGAGGATCTCTCACAACATGTCTTCAGGCGTGATTCACCGTTATGGTCTTAAAGCAGCCCTTGATGAATTTTGTCAAAAAGTGACAGATTCAGGGCGAATACTCATGACAGTCGAATTTACTCCGGCAGATTTTCCTCGTCTTAACCGCGAGCTGGAGACACATGTATACCGAATTATCCAGGAGTTTACCACCAATACACTAAAACATGCCAAAGCCTCTCAAATCAATATGTATGTCAGTTTGATCAATGACGAGCTCGAACTAGTTTTTGAAGACAACGGCCGCGGATTTGACACCGGAAAAAAAACCAGAGGCATCGGAATCTACAATATCGAAAATCGAATTAAAACCCTTAAAGGTCAGATTACAATTGATTCGCTTATCGGGCGCGGTACCGCAATATCCATTAAAATTCCACTACAAAAAAACACAGTGCATTATGATTCGAGTGTTACTGGCTGAAGACCAAAGACTATTTATAGACGCCCTGCAGAAAGTTATTCAGGAGGACGATTCGATCGAGATCGTGGGAGTGTGTGACAGTGGAGATCAGGTGGTCGAATCAGTTCTGAAATTGCGACCGGATGTTTTGCTTCTCGATATCAATATGCCCGGTCAGGATGGAGTCACTGTAGCCGAAAAATTGAAAAAGATGCATTCGGATGTGAAGATTCTTGTGGTCACTTCCTTCTCTTCAGAACTCTTGATCAACGAGTTGCTTACTTTGGGCGTGGAGGGATTTATCCTCAAAACCGATGATATCCAATCCTTCTTCGAGGCCATTCACAGCGTATCGGTTGGCGAAAGATTTTATTCCGATGAAGTAAAATCCATGATTCACAAAAAACGGGATGCAGGCGAACAGTTTGTCCTTTCAGCCCGGGAAATCGAAATCATTAAATACATCTGCAAAGGACTATCAACACCAGAGATAGCCAGGTGCCTTCACATCAGTCCTCTCACTGTAGAAACACACAGGAAAAACATTCATCACAAACTCAATATCCGGCACTCTAGCGAACTGATTAGGTATGCTCTGCAAAGGGGGCTTGCATAAGGATCAATTTGTTTTCTTCACTACGGTAATGATCATGTCCATAGGCAAACTACCCAACAACGGAATTTGAAGAGGATATGTGGTTCGCCAGACCTGAACATTGAATTCATTGGTCAATACCTTGAATTCCATATTGCTTCCGTTGGACTGGGTCATCGTTATTTTCTTTTCGTCCGCCGACACCGAATAGGTACCTGAACTGTTAATATTCACCGGTATAGGTATCGGAAATCCAAAACCAATGTCTATGGAAGCCGAAAACTGAAGTTGAAAAGTCATGTTTCTAGGCTCTTTCTCAGCTCGTACGCTTCCATTGGGGTTTTCTGTGATTCCGGCTATGGTGACTGGAGGAAGTCCCTGACTGCTCAGATCGATCTGAGCTGAGTAGCTTACAAAGGATGCAGACCACTCTCCGGGCAGTCTGTCGGCTAATGCTCTTGGTGGGGCCGGTGGGTCCATATACACATATTCTACGCGCTTACGACAGCCAGGTAGCATCAGCAGTATGCTTAATGTGATGGCAGAGATGCTTGCTTTCATCGGATAATAAGATTATGGAATGTCTTTAGGGGAGATCTTTACGCGAGGTACAGTTTCTGGATTCTTGATCAAATGTAGGATCTTTTTTGAAACGAAGTACATGTCATTCAATAAATTATTTTCGAAAGCAGCCTTAAACCTATCCACCTCCGGAAAATGCTCTTTTGAGTAGCTGCGGATAAGGTGCTGCATGTGAGTATCCACCATACCGGGGGCCAACGAGTACACGCGAATATCTGGATACTCAAGAGCTATACATTCGCTGAGCATATCAAGTGCTGCTTTTGTAGAGCAGTATGCACTCCAATGTGAGATGGGATAGCGACCGGCTCCCGAGCTGATATTGATCACTAACCTCTTAGCGCTCCGATGAGCTGTCAACCTCAAAAACCAGGCAACCAGAAGATGAACGGAGAGAATATTTACATGGTAAATTTTGGTCAGTTGCTCAGAATCTATTTGATCGGCTGGACGAATTGGCTCAATTACTCCGGCGTTATTAATCAGCACATATTCATCACAGTCCGGGAGAGATTCTGGCAATCTGGCCGTGAAATCCGGCGTGGATAAGTCCATCTGAAAAAATCTGAATCCGGCGTGCTCCAATGAGTTATGTCTCGAGAAGCCCCAGACAAGGTAGTCTCCGGTTTCCAAAAATGATTTTGCCAGGGCATAGCCGATGCCTCTGTGAGTACCCGTAATGATGGCAATTTTTTTCACAGCTGACTTAAAAGATCTCCACCGTATCTCCGTTAAATGCGCCTAATTCTGACAGTTCTTTCAGATTAAATTCATACAGCTGCGCGGGCTTATGCAGCACACCTTGCTGCTTTTCTTTCAAGGGGTTTAGAATATTGCCGCGCAAGACTTTTTTGCGGAAGTTTCTCTTGTCAAATTTTTTGTCCGTAATGATTTCATAAAGTTTCTGAAGGTGGCTCAGAGTAAATTTTTTTGGCAATAATTCAAATCCGATCCGATGAGCCTCAAACTCCTGGCGTAGTTTCAGCAATCCTTCTCGGGCTATTTGGTTATGGTCAAAAGCAAGTGGGGGGATCTCGTGTACATTACACCAATACACCCGGTCTGCAAATGAACTTGCTTCCGGTGAAAAATCATGCATTTTGACCAATGCGTAGTAAGCGACGGTGATAACACGCGCTTGCGGATACTCCCTGTAGGTCTGAAGCCAGGAGAGGTCTTTTACATCCCGGACACGTTCAGGATCACCGAAGGCTTTAAACTGTCGGAGATAAATCCCTTTTAAACCAGTCAACTCTCTTAAAACCCTGTTAGCGGCCTGATCAAGGCTTTCATCCTCCAGCACTAAGTCTCCGGGCAGCGCACTCTGGGGCCTTACAGACGAATTTACCGGCTTTTGTTCGATTAGTAGAATATTGAGTTGATCGCTGTCAAAACCAAACACTACACAATCGACCGATACATTCGGGTTAATGTTTTTTCGGCTCATGTAATGCGTTTAATTTTTGGCATATATTCCACAATAAAACTTATTCAAACGTTTTGTCGTAGAGATCAATGGCATCTTTAAGAATCTCGAGGGCCACATGAACATCGAGAAACTCCTCCACTTTTACTTCCTTGTTTTCCAGTTTCTTGTAATCTTCGAAGAAAGCTCTAAGTTCAGCAATCATATGCGAAGGTAGTTCGTGGATGTTTTTGAGGTGACTGACGGAGGGGTCGCCGGCTGCTACGGCGATGATTTTGTCATCGGCCTCACCTTGGTCAAGCATGCGCATTACTCCGATTATTCGGGCTTCTACAAGACATAGGGGTACCGTTTCGACCTGTGAAATGACCAATATATCGAGAGGGTCATTGTCATCACAAAAGGTTTGAGGGATAAATCCATAGTTGGCCGGGTAGTACACAGATGAATACAGCACCCGATCGAGTGTCAGAAGACCGGTTTCTTTATCCAATTCATACTTTGCACGGGAGCCTTTGGGGATCTCAATGATTGCATTAACCGTTGATTTTAAGAAATCGGCTTGATTATCAACAAAATGCCATGGGTTAGCATGCCTTGAAGTCATTTTTATCACAAGTGTTTGGCCAACAAATATAAAATTTCAACTATCTGTCAAAACTGATGAATATCATTCTGAAGGCATTGTTTTGGGATTCGAACTCTCAAAATGTCTGGTATGGGACTTTAATCCTTTTGGGAAGTGGGATAATACGTTTATTTTGCAGAGCGTTTTTCTTAAAAAGGTAAGATCTTTCATGAAATTTTTTTTCCAAACGTGCTTTGTCATCTCATTTTTTTTGTCTCAGGCACAAAATTTTTACTCTCCTGTCAGCTGGCGTTATAAAATACAATACCTCTCAAACAACGAGGCTGAGCTGATCTTCACGGCCCGTATAGAAGGCGACTGGCATCTATACTCATCCACGCTGCCTCAGGGCAATGGTCCGGTGCCTACGTCGTTTAACTTTGACGAAAGCAAAGATTTTAAACTCTTAGGCGCTCTGCGAGAAAGCCCGTCCAAAGAGGAGTTTGACCCAAACTTTAACATGTTGGTCAAATATTTTTCCAAGTCCGCTGAATTTCGCCAGAAAATAGCTTTGCTTACCAACAAACCTTTTGTCGCAAAGGGGTATCTTGAGTACATGGTTTGCAATGATGAGACGTGTCTACCTCCTACAGCAGTTGATTTTCAGTTTGAAATAGCCCCCCCACCGGCATCGAAAGAGGAATCATCAATGCCTGCAGAAAAAAATCCTATCGACTATCTCGCTATAGAGTCAGGTACTGATACATCAGCAGGCGAAAACACTACTGACCAGAAAAGTTCGCGGGAGAAAGATGATGATGTGCAGGAGCCTGAGCGAGAGCCAGTGACGTCCTCTGTCAGAGACGATGTTTCGGATGATTCTTCATTTACAGGCTTGTTTATCTTCAGTTTTTTAGGAGGCCTGGCGGCCTTGCTTACTCCCTGCGTGTTTCCGATGATTCCGCTCACTGTGAGTTATTTTACTAAAAAAAGTCAAACACGCGCTCAGGGGATAAGTAATGCACTTATTTATGGATTGAGCATTATGGTGCTGTATGTGGGGGTGACCTATACCATCACGCGTATCGCTGGTCCTGCTGCCATGAATGCTTTCTCGACCAATCCATATGTCAATCTTTTGTTCTTTTTATTGCTAGTCATCTTTGCTATTTCATTTTTTGGCGCTTTTGAAATCACACTCCCGTCTTCGTGGATCAACAAAGCTGACAGTGCAAGCGAGCGAGGAGGAATTGTTGGGATTTTTTTCATGGCATTTACGTTGGCATTGGTGAGTTTTAGCTGTACCGGCCCCATCATCGGCACATTGCTTTTCGAAGCGTTTAGTGGAGGAATAAAAGGACCGCTCATTGGTATGACAGGTTTTTCGCTGGCGCTGGCGATTCCGTTTGCACTATTTGCTGCGTTTCCCGGCTGGCTCAATTCACTCCCTCGCTCAGGAGGCTGGCTCAACAGTGTAAAGGTGGTACTCGGATTTATCGAATTGGCGTTAGCGTTTAAATTTTTATCAACGGCCGATCTTGTGTGGCAATCCGGTCTTTTGCTAAGGGAATATTTTATAATCATTTGGATTGCCATTGGGTTGCTGCTCACGATCTATTTGCTTGGATTTTACAGGCTACCGCACGACTCCAAAACAGATAAAATCGGAGTTGGAAGGTTGATGTTTGCCATTGTTTCACTTTCCTTTACCCTGTATTTAATCCCGGGACTTTGGGGTGCACCCCTGAAACTGATCAGTGGCCTTACACCACCGATGTGGTACACAGAGTCTCCGTTAGGCAAGACGACGGGTACCTCAGAGATTGCTCAGAATGAGTACATCGAAGGCGCACATCCGGAGACTTGCCCTCACGGATTAAACTGTTTCCATGATTTTGAAACAGGGCTCGCATATGCCAAAAAAGTGAATAAGCCCATCTTAATAGACTTTACCGGTTGGGGCTGCGTAAATTGTCGCAAGATGGAAGAAAAAGTTTGGAGTGATCCACGGGTGCTCAACAGGCTTAAAAACGATTTTGTACTCATCTCCCTGTACGTAGATGAGCGCACTCCCTTGCCAGCCGACAAGCAATATTATTCAGAGGTTTTGGGTCAAAAAATTCGCAACATTGGAAATTTCTGGGCTGAATTTCAGGCAAAGCATTATGGTACCAACAGTCAGCCCTACTATGTGATCATAGGTCACGAAAGTCTTGAACCGGTTAATCGCCCTGAGGCATATAATACTAATATAGAATCTTATCTTCAATGGATGGAGGAGGGTATACGCAATTTTCAAAACCTCGCTTCCAGATAAAGAATACATGTTCGTAAAAGCTATATTTGCTAAAGAAATGCTGGTTTAATGAGACAGTTGGCTATTTTTTTTATATTTCTCTTCAGTGTAGCTGGATGTTCGCGCAAAGAGGAGGTACTCCTTCCATCACGACCTGATAAACCAGGAATCTATTCTATGGCCAATGAACTATTTGGCCTTCCGAAGACACTTTTTTTTCGATTTGAACAATCCAGTTTATATCGGGCATACATAGATAATAAGTATTTGACGGATAGAATCAGCACTGAGTTTTATGCCTACAATTTCCTGAACCGAGATCTCGGCAGCCTTACCTGGCACGATGTGCCCATGAAGTTCAGAGCCAATAATTACTTTGGGAGATCCGACCGGTCTGACAGCTTATTGGGATGGAATCGCACGATCTCACACGAGGCCAACAGTCTGGAATTGGCGTCTTTTACACGTGAGTTGTATGCTCCATTGCCGATGTATTTCACCATAGAAGATCTTACGCTTGACTTAAAGGTCGATACTCTCAAGGGATTTACCCTCAAATGGATGGTCGATTCTCTTCTCCCTCCTGACAATCCGCTTCTTATTTATTCGGAATTCGATTTCATGGGGCAGCCAAAAACTTTTGCTGATACCATATCAGAATGGGATGGTCAGTACTATTATTCTCCCCTGCTCCTCACCATGAATCAAAAGAAAAGCCTTAAACTATACATGGCAAGGGGGGTCAGCTATCGGGATACCATTGGTACTCGCACTTCTGGTTTTAGTTTTATACATGTAGGGGTCATAGACCTCACTATCAAATAATGATGTACAAACGATGCAGCAGTATCACGATTTAATGCGCACTATAATCGAGCGTGGAGCAAAAAAATATGATCGCACCGGAGTTGGTACCCTTAGCATCTTTGGATATCAGATGCGCTTTGACCTCAGCGAAGGTTTTCCGCTTGTAACCACAAAAAAGCTTCACGTACGATCTATCATCCACGAATTGCTCTGGTTTTTAAAAGGAAGCACCAATATTGCCTATCTGCGGGAGAACAATGTGACCATCTGGGATGAATGGGCGGATGAAAATGGCGATCTCGGACCGGTGTACGGATACCAATGGCGCAGCTGGCCTGCACCTGATGGTCGATCGATCGATCAGATATCAAATCTGATTGACCAAATTCGTCGAAATCCGGACTCCAGACGACTTATTGTCAGCGCTTGGAATGTAGCGGATATAGACCGGATGAAGTTGCCACCCTGTCATACGCTGTTTCAGTTTTATGTTGTAGATGGGACTCTAAGCTGCCAACTGTATCAGCGGAGTGCAGATGTTTTTCTGGGAGTTCCTTTCAATATTGCCTCGTACGCCCTGCTGACCATGATGGTGGCTCAGGTTACAAATCTCAGACCGGGGGAATTCATCCACACATTTGGAGATGCACACCTCTACCTCAATCACCTTGAGCAGGCACGCTTGCAGCTCACACGAAAACCAAAACCTCTTCCTACGATGATACTAAATCTTGAAATCAAATCTATTTTCGATTTTAGGTATGAAGATTTTACCCTTTTGGGTTATGACCCTCATCCTCATATTAAAGCGGAGGTAGCTGTATGATGCAGAGGGATAATGAAAAAATAATGGAGATCCTTAGACGGGTCTGCGACCCTGAGATTCCTGTACTTACCATCCAGGACATGGGAATACTCAGAATGGTGGACATTCACCCCGATGGGAATGTCGAGGTTGTGATTACACCAACCTATTCAGGATGCCCGGCAATGCACGCTATCGAAAAAGAGATCATATCCACACTTCAACAGGAAGGCTTTCAAAACGTAAAGGTCACAGAGCAGCTCTCACCCCCCTGGACGACCGATTGGATGACTGATGAAGGCCGTCTGAAATTAGAGGCATATGGCATTGCTCCACCGCCGAAGGGCACACCCGACAAGCGTCAGATTCTCTTCGGGAAGGCACCTGTGGTGCGTTGTCCCCATTGTAAATCCACGAATACAGCAATGATCTCACAGTTTGGTTCCACGGCGTGTAAAGCACTTTATAAGTGTCATGACTGTCTGGAGCCATTTGATTATTTCAAATGTATCTGAGCAAGATTAAAGATTTAAAGACTCCTGCTTAAAATGCGCAATGCTTCAATCTGATCTTTTTCCAGCTGACTTTTTAGCTCCTTCAGATTACCAAACTTGATTTCAGACCGAAGGCGACCAACAAATTCAATTTTGAGAATCTGATTGTAAATATTTCCTTGAAAATCAAATATATTTACTTCAATGGATTTAAATCCGCCTGTACTTACCGTGGGTTTATAGCCTATGTTGCACATGCCCATCTTTCTCTCTCCGGGATGGGACACAAAGGTTACCCACACGGCATAGACACCGTCACCAGGGATTATTTTATGAGGATTGTTATTTAAAATGTTAGCTGTCGGATAGCCGATTGATTCTCCTATTTGTTTGCCCTTGATCACGGTGCCGGTAAGCGAATATTTATACCCGAGCCATTCATTGGCTTGGTGCACATTGCCATCAAGCAATGCTTTTCTGATTTTGGTAGAACTGACGATCATATCCCCTATAGCCTGTGGGGGCACATGCTCTACGGTAAAACCATACAATTGACCAAGCTCGAGAAGGTGCTCAAAGCTGCCTTCACGGTTTCGACCGAAATGGTGGTCATGACCGATGATGACGGTTTTTGCATGGATTTTCTGTACAATGTAGTTTCTGATAAAATCCTCCCGACTTGTGTTGGCAAATTCCAGTGAAAAAGGATGAATGATCAGGTGCTGAAGGCCGGCGTGTCTCAGATATTCGATTTTTTCATCTTCATCTGTGAGCAGCTTGATCTCGGCTTCCGGCTGTAGCACGTGGCGGGGGTGTGGCTTGAAGGTGAGAAGCACACTTTCTCCGTTGGGAAAAGACCTTGCCACCTCATTCATGCGATGGATGATCGCCCTGTGACCGATGTGTACTCCGTCAAAAGTACCCATTGTCACCACTGGGTGCTCCGGTGCTACAAACTCGTCAATGGAGTAGTAAACTTTCAAGGTCTTTTTTTATTTAAACAGTCCAAATAGCTCGGCGTTTACGCGCTCGATGATTTCACCGAGATGTTCCTGATTCTCGGCGAATTTGTTTTTATCTACGTCTATAATCAGGAGTTTTCCTTTGTTGTAGCCGGTTATCCAGGCCTCATATCGCTCATTGAGCCGGCTGAGGTAGTCGATGCGGATGTTAGATTCGTATTCTCTTCCGCGCTTATGAATTTGATCAACAAGCGTAGAAATTGAGGCGCGCAGGTAAATCAACAGGTCGGGCGGGCTGAGAAACTCTTCCATCAGCTCAAAGAGCGAGAGGTAGTTTTCGAAGTCACGCCTAGGCATCAGCCCCATGGCGTGGAGATTCGGCGCAAAAATGTAGGCATCTTCATATATCGTTCTGTCCTGGACAACATTTTTTCCGCTTTTGCGGATATTTAGTACCTGACGGAAACGGCTGTTAAGAAAAAATATCTGAAGATTAAACGACCACCGCTGCATTTCGTTGTAAAAGTCCTCGAGGTACGGATTGTCTTCTACATCTTCGTAGTTAGCATCCCACTTAAAGTGTTTGCTGAGAAGTTGGGTTAATGTGGTCTTACCTGAGCCAATATTTCCGGCGATTGCGATGTGCATTTGAATGCGTTTTCATAAAAGACAAACCTAAATCATTTCGCTAAATTGCCATAACAATATCTCCTCAGACGGTCTATTTTGAGGCCTATGGCTGATTTTCCAACTGAATTCTCCTGACTCTCTGGATCATATTGTCAATCTCAGAGCGAAACATACTGTCGTTGGTCATCTGCCTGGCGATATTGAGCTGGCGGACGGCTTCGTCATATTCTCTGGCAAGTGTCAGAGCCCCTGCCAGACCTATTCTTGCATTCATGTCATCACGTATCGATAGTACGTCTTGCATGATTTGTACGATCACCTTGCCCCACTCAGTGTTAGTACGAGAGTCCATAAGTTCTGTAGCCACTTCAAGATAGGCCGCCCTGCGGCTGGTGTTGGTTGAGTCCTTATATTCCTCCTTAAGGGTCTCAAGGAATTTTTCAGGATTATTGGTATCAAAGTAAAAGAGTTTCCGCGTCTGAATATGTATTCTGGATCTTTCAACAGGAGATGACGTATATAATGGAATTAGGCGTTGGAGTGTGCGCTCGAGCTGTTCTTCAGAGGAATCTCTTACAGCCCTTTGTAAGTTTACGTTTAAAGATGCTTCAAAAAAAGACTTTACGTTGAAAGCGGAATTTTTGGATAATTTACTTATGTTTTGCTCGATTATATCAAAAAACGGATCATCGACGCGCAGCCCAAAAAGGCTGATCCACTCCAAGCCGGCGGTGTCCTCCAAGAGGCTGCTTCCAAATTTAGCGATATAATCATTGAAAATCGGACGGGTGGCCTCAAGACCATGGTTGTCCACTTCTATGCGCATCAGTTCATTAAATCCCCTGGCAGATAAACTTCCTGATACGTATCCACTTTGCAGCTGTGGATAGAGCGTAAGCAGGGTAGATGCCCTACGGATGCTTGCCAGGATGGTTTCGCGATCTTGCGCTCCATCGAGGCGAATCAAGACATTCTCTGATGCATTTAAAAAAAGGTGTATCGGATATCCGGGAAGTGAATAGTGCCGGATCCAAAGTTGTCCGAAATCAGAATCCCCGTCGATCTGCACAGGTATAAATCGGCGATTGACCTCCCGGACGATTTCTCGGTCGCGGAGTACGACATTGTTCATGTTAAGACAGATTTGACTCCACTCGCTGCACACTTGTACAAATAAGCCCATTTGAGTGTTTCCAGCCATTTGTAATATTCTCTCCCATTCACTGATGTTTCTGACTCTGATCCAATCGATGCGTTGTGCCGTGATTTCTGTGCAAATGCTCAGAACAACTACAAACGCCATTATATTCCTGGAGAGATTCATAGTGTACGTATTAGTTTTTTGAAAATTTCGACCTCAGGCTTTTCATCAAAACGGAGCCTAAGATTTTTAAGTCGAATATCTTCATCATTTTCCTTGCCCAAAGGTATTAACCGCGCTTCGGGTTTGGTGATAAATTTAATTTCTTTTACCTTGTTTTCAGAAAAATTTATGAGCAGATTGGAGCAATCCGCCCTGCTGATACCCACAAATGTACCGTCGTCTTCTTTTACATAATACACTGTCTGGCCATTGCCCTTGATAAAAATTTGACTTAGTTTTTTGTCTATAAAATTTCCTTCAAGGTCTCTTCCCTTGATTTGATTGTAAAATGTGTCGCTTTCAATACTTACAATAAAAGCATTGTCATACACAAAAATCGAATCCGGTTCATTGTTTTTGAGTGTTAGTACGATTACCCTTCCGGTAATCTGGTTAGTATCATTCCACAATACGGGATTTCCGACCAGATGAAAGGCGCTGGTCAATGTAGAGTAATGGAGTGAATCTGCTTTACCTTGCAGGTCACTTCTAAAAAGTAAAGCGTTTTGATATACAAACATTTCCCTTTGATCGGTTGCGCGATGTCTTATGGTGCGAATCGTATCGCCAAGGACAAATAATGTGTCTGCTTCTGAAAAGTTGATAAACAGAGGCGACCCAGTGACATACATTCGCTCATCGGTGAGTCCTGAATACTCTCCCATATCTCCGAAAATCGTGAATTTTTCCAACGAATCGGTAAGTTGTATGTTGCCAAAGGATTTGCCATAATCCTCGCGCTGGTTGTAGTACAGGCTATCCCCCCTCATTTCAATGTTTTTTTGTCGCACAATGGCGTTTCTGTTAAACATGGCTTCGTCGGTGATGGTGTTGTAGCGTCCGTTTTCACAATAGATGTATCCGCTATCTGAATAGATCTGCGTAGGACCGCCAAAGTGCGCCACCCTTGATTGGGTGAAGTACTGAAGGGTGTCGCTTTCCATGCGGTATCGGGGATTTGACAGGCGCACATTTTTTTTGAAAGAAAACATCTTCGCCCCGAAGTGATACATTCCAAATATCGAAGTCAGGGTATTCTCATCATTGATAATAGTCCCGGAAGTAGTGTAGTATGCCGTTTGTGTATTTCTGTTAAAGTCTATTGCCTGAGTGTGTAATGTCATTTCAGAATCCTTGAGCACGACATCACCGCGGGCCTTTGCCATGCGCGTATTTCCGTTGTACTCCATGGCTTTTGCTGTCATACTGATGCTGTCGCCCTGATTGAGGTGGATGTTTCCAAAGGTTTGAATAAAATTTTTGTCGAGATAACGGACTGCACTGTCGCATCGCATACGTGCACCTTCGTGTTCAAAGATCACATTTCCACTGAGATAGCTCACATTTCTGCTGCCGGTGGCCCGATCAGAGTTCAGAATACGGATCAGTCTGCCACTCTGACCATTTAGATGGTTACTGAGGACTGAAATCAGAATGGCTGAAAAAAAAATTTTTTGCAACACGTCCGGTGAAAATGGTTGGCAATAAGCTATTCTAAATATTAAAAGATTCGAAAATGGATACCAAGCTCGATCAAAAGGCCCTGAAGCCTGGCATTAGGAATTTCATGACCGAAGGGGTTATCGGTTTTTACAAATTCTCTAAACGGATACGAGGAAAATGTATAATATATATCGAGCATGAAACGCAGATCATCAAAATTATACCCTATACCCACATAAGGTGAGTACAGAGGCAGCAGTGGTCTAAACAAATCTTCCATGAAGAAGATCATATTTTCCTTCTGATAAAAGAGCTCCCCGGTCATTGGTCTCTGGTGTCCGGCGGTACCGTTTGGTGCCCAAACACGGGTCTCTGAATCGCCTTTGGGTGTAAAAAGCAGCGTACTCATGAACCCCCCACGTGCATACCAGGATGAAAATTCGTAACCATAGCCGACTCGTAGCGGCAGGGCAAAAAATTTCGTTCGTGCTGTAAGCTCCAGACGCTGATCCCCTTCTTCAAAATTTGCCACATATCCTATAAATCGCTCACCAATCCCAATGGATGA
>CALFUW010000114.1 GCA_937929815.1 uncultured Flavobacteriales bacterium
ATCTCAACGGCTTGCCTCCATCCGCGACGAACTGCAGAAGAAGAGAAATCAGAGCGATAAGCTTTTTTACAGAATTGTCCAGCGCATGGATGCAAGCGGTCTGCTGGCAGATTTTAAAGAATCCGTGCACGAAAACCGCAGAGTCCTTGCAGTACTTTCGGGACATAAAAACAAAGTAAACGGAATTTTTCACGGAAGCAGCGGAAAGAACATGGTCGTCTTTGTGGAGCCTCCGGAAACCATCGAGTTAAACAATGAAATTGCGCGACTGTGCGACGACGAAAAGCAGGAAATTCAAAAAATACTTACCGAACTGACACTCCAACTCTCCATCTACTATCCGGTACTTACGGAAATGGAAGACCTGTTGGTATATATAGACTCGCTTAAAGCCCGGGCACTCTTTGGGCTGGAAATAAATGGGTGCATACCAATCCTTGCAGAATCGCCTACAGTCATAAGAATCATAAATGGGTATAATCCAGCATTATTTTTACATAACCGGCAAAAAAACAAAACAACTGTACCCCTAACCATTGAGCTAAATCGCCATCAGCGCGTCATGGTGGTATCCGGGCCAAACGCCGGAGGTAAGTCCGTAGCCATGAAAACAATAGGCCTACTTGTTATGATGCTCCAGAGTGGTATTCCGATACCGGTAGATCCGGAGAGTTCATTTGGGATGATTCACAGCATATTTGGGGATATAGGAGATTCGCAGAGTATTGAAAATGAACTTTCTACTTACAGTTCCCGACTTGTTAAGATGAAGGTCATCCTGCGAAAAATGAACAAGAAGTCATTGATACTGATCGATGAATTCGGAAGTGGTAGCGACCCGGAATTAGGATCAGCGATAGCTATGGTCTTTTTGGAAGAAATTCAGAAAGCTGGTTCATTGGCAGTCATTACTACGCACTTTAATAAAATAAAGGCGCTGGCGGCACAGATGGCAAATGTGCAAAATGCTTCTATGAGGTTTGATCGCAAATCACTCCAACCGCTCTATCAACTCCAAACCGGAACACCCGGAAGCTCGTACACATTTGAAGTGGCTCAAAATGTAGGTATTCCCCGAGAAATCATCACTCGAGCTAAGGAATTTTTGGAAAATTCGACTGTAGAAATTGACCGTCTGCTTGTGAGCATTCAGCACGAGAAGCAGAATCTCGAACTCCAGACACACCTGCTTGAAAAACAACTATCCGAACTATCGGCTCTTAAGGAAAAGCAGGAAAAAAAAATAAAGCAACTAGAGGAAAAACTTGAAAAACAAAGTGAAATAAATCGCCAGCAAAGCGAAAAGCTCATGTGGGGTAGTCGTTTTAGCCAATTGGTCAACATGTGGGAGCAGAACCCTCATGCTGCCAACAAAAAAACC
The DNA here is from genome assembly GCA_937929815.1 of uncultured Flavobacteriales bacterium. Classification (GTDB taxonomy): domain Bacteria; phylum Bacteroidota; class Bacteroidia; order Flavobacteriales; family Schleiferiaceae; genus Thermaurantimonas. Next base: position 1,382 of record CALFUW010000114.1, read on the forward strand.
GTTGGCCAAAAATTCTGGCGTCTGATTCAGGAAAAAGTCGCAGACAACATTAAAAAAAGAGAATCAGAGTCTTCAGAAAAAATGGAGACCAAAAACAAAAATCTGAAAAAACTCCTTCAGGCCCCTGTCAACCCGGGGGATCAGGTCAGAATGTTGGAAAACAATCTGATCGGTCAAATTTCGGAAATCCGAAAAGACAAATACCACATCCGGCTCGGCAGTATGGTAGCAATTGTGGAACGTGAGCAGTTTGTGCCATTGACCAAAAGAAAAAAAAACGTAGAGCCTGAAAAGTCATCAGGAAAAGGATTGAATTCGACTGCAGGTGATTAATTATACATGACCCTAAACTCACCGGGCAAAAGTTCCGGATTGTACCCTGCTTTTAGTATAATTTTTTGGTCTGACATCAGATCTGTCCACTCTCCATATGTTATTTCCAAATCGGGTACACGGGCATTTTCATTTCCCAAATTGGCGATTATCAGCACTTTTCTGTCATTCAATACACGCATATAGATGTACAGATTCTTGTATTGGCCATTGTCTAACCGCAGGAAATCACCTGTAGGACAAGCCGAAAGAACAGCCGGGTGAGAATAGAATAGTCCGAAAACTTTTTTGTAAAAATCTTCCAATTCATAATCACCCCAGTTGACCGGATCACGGTCAAAAAAATTTAGACGCCGGTTAAGTGCAGCTTCCTGTCCGGTGTAGATCATCGGAATGGCATTTGGGAGAAACGCCATTGTGACAAACATTGCCTTATGGAGGTCACCGAGCCTTTCGAATTCGGTGCCATTCCAGGTGTTTTCATCGTGATTGCTTGTAAAATACATCCGCTGCATGTTTTTGCGGTAACCATCGCGCTGCTGAATGTCCAGATAATTATCTATGGCCTCAGCCGTAGAATCCCCTTTGGCAATTCGGTTGATAATGTGATGAAGATGCCATCCATACGTAGAGTGAAAGTTTTCATACATTTCAATTCCTTCTGCCTCCGCGAGCAAATAAAGTGGTTTGATCTGCAGAAGTTCCCTAAAGGCAGCTGACCAGAAGCTTGAGGGCACCAACTCGGCTACATCGCATCTGAATCCATCTATATTGGTCTCAAAAACCCAAAATTTCATTTCATTTTTCATAGCTTCCCGCAGCGCAAGATTTGAATAATCGAGTTGGGCTACATCGCTCCAATCAGGAATCGGGGAGATGATTTCGCCTTTTTCATTTTGCCTGTACCATTCCGGATGCTGAGTGATCCAGGGATGATCCCAGGCTGTGTGATTCGCCACCCAGTCCAGGATCACTCGCATGCCCAGACGGTGCGCTTCATTTACAACCTCACGAAAATCATCTAGTGTTCCATAATCTTCATGCACATCCCGATAGTCAGAAATGCTGTAATAGCTACCAAGTCTGCCCTTTCGGTACAGTTTACCGATCGGTTGAATGGGCATGATCCACAGTATCTTAACATTCATGCTTGCCAGGCGTGGAAGATGCTCTTTAAAGGCTGACAGCGTGCCTTCTTTTGTAAACTGACGGATGTTTACCTGATAGATAGGAGCATTTTTAGCCCAGTCAGGCAACTCTAGTCCTTGGTTTTTGCAGATATCATCTGCCTTTACCGCAGGATCATCAGATTTGCACGATGTATGAGAAACAAATAAAAAACACGCAAATAGCGCAAGGTTAAGAATGCTGAACTTTGACATATAGAATAAATTCCTGATCAATGATTTTATTCAAATGCTTTTTCTTTCACCAAAGCATTTAAGTACCATGCAAACTAATTACAAAATTTCTTTGTGCCAAAACATTTTGACTTTATGCAGCGAACGGTAGATTTAAGAAGCGACACAGTTACGCAACCAACACCAGCCATGCGGGAGGCTATGCTCAAAGCACCTTTGGGCGATGATCTGATCGACAAAGACCCAACTACACGCAAACTGGAGGAAATGATTGCAGATAAATGGGGATTTGAGGAGGCACTATTTTGTCCGTCCGGAACGATGTGCAATCAGATAGCTATCATCGCACATACACAACCCGGTGATGAAGTGCTCTGTCACCGACTGTCACACATATATTGGTATGAAGGCGGTGGGATAGCAGCCAATGCGCTCTGTAGTGTTCGCCTGCTGGAAGGGGAGCACGGCATCATCGACCCAACTTTGATTCATCAGAACATCAATGCAACGGATGATCATCATGCCCGTACTACACTTTTATCTCTGGAGAATACAGTCAATAAGGCCGGAGGCACGTGCTACACAGCCCTTCAGATTCAGGGATTGGCCGCTGAAGGTCACAGACTCGGCCTAAAAGTGCATCTCGATGGTGCCCGCATATACAATGCTCTAATTTACAATAATGAGGATCCAGCTGATTATCATAAGAGCGCTGATTCCATGAGCATATGTCTATCTAAGGGTCTGGGCTGTCCAGCCGGGAGTCTGTTGTTGGGATCCTCAGAATTTATTGCTAAAGCAAGGAGAATACGCAAAAGATTAGGTGGTGGAATGCGTCAAAGTGGTATCCTGGCCGCAGCAGGCATCTATGCTCTTCAAAATCATGTCAAACGACTTGATGAGGACCACCGTCGTGCCGGAGAATTGGCCTCATCTCTTGCAGACTTACAGTGGGTGAGTGAGATAATACCGCCACAAACCAATATTCTGATATTCAAAACTGCAGGAGACCCACTAGCATATGTCAAAAAACTCGACACCTTTGGTATTCGCATTATTCACATGGGTCAGGGATGGCTTAGGATGGTTACTCATATAGATATTTGTGACGAGGACATTGATTACTGCAAAAGTGTTTTCCTAAAAATATAGGATATATGCACTGACCTACTCAGCAATCAGGAAGGTGAAGAATCCTCCCGCAGAATGGTGACTTTGAGAGGATGTAAACTTCGTCGATACCAAAGGAAAGATTTTAAAAATCTACAAAACAAAAAATTCAGGTATCATGATTTTATATCAAATTGTAGATATTATTATTACACTTTTTAAATAAAAAAGGTCGGCATATGCCGACCTATAAAGAATATTTCTGTCTTTTTATTTATTCCACATCCCACCAATGACGTTTGAGAAAAGCATCATTTCCCTGGAGGTTGATGAAGTTGTCATTGTATAGACGCTCCGTCTCTGGATAAGGCAAGCGACGAGGTATAGCGGGTAAGTTGGCATTAGGCACGGGTGTCAATGCTGGCAGGTTGGTTCTCCTCCAGTCTGTCCATGCCTCAATATGAGAAAACATTGCCACATATTTTTCATACATGATATCGTCTAAAGCAGGAGTAGCCGGGATTGCATTAATATATGAATCGCGATCTGCGGCCGGCACTCCTAAGTAATTCATATTAGCAGTCACAGCGTCAATGAGATCCTGACGCACAAATGATCCTGCCCGAAACTTAGCCTCCGCAATAATAAATTTGGTTTCATGATTGGTTATAAACGGCAGAGGAGACGTCTGGCCACCGTAAAAAGGCATGGTAGCTGAATCAGCTGACCGATAAAGCGAAATCCTTGGATCGTTTTTAGCCTTCATCATGTCATACATCGTACCGGTTTGAGTGATGTATGCAAGACGTTGGGTGTTGAATTGAAACCAAGGATTTGTATTGGGTGGGCCGGCAAAAACCATCTGGGCATTGTCAGCATTATTGTCTATGCCTTGTGTGGCCAAGGACACAACTTCGGCCGGATTAAAACCAGAGCGCTTGCTGAGATGCAATGCATAACGTGCCTTGAGCGAACGAGCAGTCTTAATCCATTTACCCAGATTACCACCGAAAACAAGGTCGTCCGATCCGGGTTTCAAAGCACTTGTGGTGCTTTGCAGATTGGTGATAGCTTCATCCAGAAGTGATTGGATCGTAGCGTAAATCTGCTCTTGTGAATCATATCTGGGATTCAGGTTGTTGGCACCCTGGAAGGCTTCGGTGTATGGGATATCACCCCATATATCGGTAAAGAGCCCGAGATACATAGCCATCATCACCTTCGCTATACCTGCATAATGAGGCGATGCGCCGGATGTTTTGTCAATGATGATTTTCAGGTCCATCATACCACCGGCATATCCGTTGGGTCCCCATGTCTGGTCAAAGTCCCCCTCACCAATCTGGGCGTAGCGCTGGTGGGCGAGAGACTGACGGTCTGTACCTGTCATCTGCTGGATAAAAATGGAAGATAATCGCGGGAGCACATCACCCTGAGCCATTGCATAGGAAACCTGTGCGCTGGAAAGGAGCACGCGCGGTGAAACGTCCGATGGACGTGTGGGATCTTCTGTGTAATCTTCAAGCCACTTTTTGGAGCATCCGGCCATAAGTCCGGCTGCCAGAAGGGCGGTTAGGAATATTTTTACATTTTTCATTTTCAACAAATTTTAGTTTTAAAAATTCGCTCTGACACCAAAGATGTAACCTCTTGTGTTTGGCATATTAAAATAATCAGCACCTTGGCTGCTAGTGGCACCGGATAGGTTGGTCTCCGGATCGATACCTGTGTATTTTGTAAATAGCAACAGGTTTCTTCCTGTGAAGTTAAAGCTAAGACCTCTAAGCACTTTTGAACCTTCCAGCATCTTATTAGGAAGGGTGTAAGATAGCGTCAACTGTCGAAGGCGAACCCAGCTGCCGTCTTCGATAAACGGACGACTTGCTCCTGTAAAGCCGGAAAGAGGCCCAACCGCATAAGACAGATGATTGTTGGGAATCGGCGTTGTATTGGGTTTTCCTGATACATCTTCACCATTGATGATGGTACCGGGTGCATATACACCACTATTGCCTTTTACCACATCATTGAATACAAAAGTACCATTTCTGTCACCTCCTACATCCGCATGAGTTCCG
>CALFUW010000115.1 GCA_937929815.1 uncultured Flavobacteriales bacterium
ATGGCTACGATGGAAGGTGCATCTACTACTACTTTATCCTTATGAATTATAAGGGTATTCGCCGTGCCGAGGTCAATGGCAATTTCCTCTGTTAAAAAATCAAATAATCCCATTGTATAAGAATATCTTTATCTGTTTAATCAGTGTTTGAAGTGTCTGTAGCCTGTGAATACCATGGCCATGTTATGCATGTTGCAGTAATCGATGCTGAGTTGATCTTTGACCGATCCGCCGGGTTGCAGTATAGCCTGTATTCCAGCTTTATGCGCAATCTCCACACAATCGGGAAACGGAAAAAAGGCATCACTGGCCATTACAGCGCCTAGTAGATCCAGACCAAAAGATTCGGCTTTTTGTATTGCCTGTCTAAGGGCATCGATACGGGAGGTCTGACCGGTACCCGCTGCAAGGAGCATTCTGTCCTTGGCCAAGACTATGGTATTGCTTCGCGTATGCTTGCTGATCTTAGATGCGAATATCAGATCCTCTGTTTCCGACCGGGTTGGTATTCTGTTGGTAACCATCTTGAAATCCCTTTCCGAGTCCGTGTGATTGTCTCGTTCCTGGACCAAAAATCCATTCAGTGCGGAGCGCTTGGTGAGGTCGGGGGGTGTGAAAGATTTATATTTCAAGAGAATTCGATTTTTCTTCGAACTAAGGATCCGAAGTGCATCTTCATCATATCCCTTGGCGAGCAGAACCTCAAAAAATACTTTGGAAATGGCTTCAGCCGTTGGAGCATCCAGAATGTCATTTACAGCAATGACCCCGCCAAATGCAGACACCGGATCTGCCATCAGTGCACGCGACCATGCTTGGTGTAGCGTTGCATTGGAGGCCAGCCCACAGGCGTTGTTGTGCTTTACAATCACGCATGTGGTCTGTTCAAATTCATTCAGGTAAGACAAAGCTGCATCTATATCGAGAAGATTGTTGTAGCTGAGTTCCTTTCCGCTGATCTGCTCAAAAATTTCATCGAGATCCCCTTCAAACCATCCCTTTTGATGCGGGTTTTCCCCATATCGGAGGTGTCTGACCTTGCAGGCAGGAAGCGGCCAGCCATTAAACCAACTCATAATGGCGGTATCGTAGTGACTGGTAATCCTGAATGCCTCTGCAGCGAGACTTTTTCTGAAATCAATGTCCGTACTACCCTTGTGACGCGTGTAGTGATTTAAAAAATCCCGGTATTGGGATCGGGATGACACGATGGCTACATCTGTAAAATTTTTGGCAGCGGCACGCACCAGACTGATTCCCCCGATATCAATTTTTTCGATGATTTCTTGCTCTGAACTGCCGGATTTTACGGTTTCTTCAAAAGGATACAGATCTACAACCACAAGGTCAAATGCAATCATTCCGTGTTGTGAGATCTGCATCAGATCTTCAGGGTGGGCATCACGGCGCAATATTCCTCCAAATACAGCCGGGTGAAGAGTCTTGACACGACCACCTAAAATTTCAGGAAATTCAGTAAGGTGCTCTATAGATTCTACGGGTATATCTAAACTTTGAATATACCGGAGTGTGCCTCCGGTCGAATACATTTCTACACCATTGTCGTTTAGCTCTTTTACCAGCTCTTCCAGGCCGTCTTTGTAATATACAGAAATGAGCGCGGTTTTAATTTTTTTTACAGACACTATCTGGCATGATTAATATCCGTGCAAAATTAACTTGAAATGCAGATTAAGGCGAAGGTATTCGTTTTTATTAAAGGTAGTGCATTTTTAAACCGAAACTTTCGGAATTACCACAAATCAATTGAAAATAATCATGTGTTTTTAAGGACTCGTAAAAGGCTTTTTGCAAGCAGATATACTTCTCTTCAACTTGCGGGCCTCGTGCCTGTACCATTACATCTTCATTAGAACAAAAAGGATCTATACTTACCACCAAAACAAATCAAAGGTTAAAACCCGGAATCGGAATTTTATCTGCGACATGCTCTCTGTTTTACTGTACAAAGTTTTTTTCTGTAGCATGATTGCATCTGTTAGTATTACAATTCGTTCATCAAGCTTGATACGAGGTCAGATTGACGTGATCCTTTAATGAAGCGCGATTCATTAAGAATTGATGAATAAAAGGTATACTTGGCACTCAAATTCCGAACATGCGACAGGCTCGGCGCTCGATCGGAATTTCTCTGCATTTGCATGAAGAGGGTTAAAAGATGCGTACCGGATGCTTTTTTCGGATAAGGGTGGTGATCCGGAAAGGATTCGAACCTTTGACCTACTGCTTAGAAGGCAGTTGCTCTATCCAGCTGAGCTACCGGACCGGTCTTAACCTGTAAAGGTGGATTCGTCAGGGCTGCGAAAGTATGAAAAATACGGTAAACGGATGCCGTTAAATTATTGTAAAAGTACCTTTTTGGTAATTGTGTTTTGACCGTCTGTAATGTTCAAAATCACCAACCCACGTGGAAGATGTTGTACAGGTATCCCATTTTCCCCTTGTGTCAATTCAAATTCTCCCAACATCTGCCCTGTAGATGCTAAGATCCGAAGTTTTGCACTTTTCTCAAGTACAATTTTCAATACTTCACATGCGGGATTGGGGTAGAACGCTACTCGCAAATCTGAATAAATCTGCTGTCCGAGGGTTCCGTTGAGCCATGCGTAAAGAAACAGAGCCATTTCAGTCACGATGGTATTTCGTCGGGCCGCATTGTAAGGCAAGTCATGATCCACACCTGGAAATGAAATCAAAGAACTTTTCGATCCCAAATGATTCACTCGCATATCTATCAGGCTCGAGCCGTCGAGCTGAAGAATATTAAATCCATTTACCTGCACAAATCCGCGTCCGTATTTCACGGTATTGTCAGAGGTGCCGTGAAAACTGATGATTGGTCGCACATATTGCTGAAGTATAATTTGTGTATCCAGGACTGCTCCGGCCACATTGACCAAAATATGTGATTCGGAGCTAAAACCGGGGTTTCCGCTATTGCCCTCTACGCCACCCAGAAGTTTGATCAGTGAACGCACCTGCTGGGAAGCCACTGAAGTATCGCGCAGATAGACCGAATGCAGTGCAGCGATACTCCCGGCCGAGTATCCGCCGGATACGATTTTACTTGTATCGATTCCATAGGGGTTGCCTTGTGTGGCTGATTTTTTGAAGAAGCGCACAGCAGCATTAAAGTCCTGTGTAGCACGAATGGCCGCCATGATAAACTCCTCCGATATGTTGAGAAAATTTTGCTGATTGACTCCCAACCGATAGGAAATTGAAGCCGTCACATAACCTCTTCGTGCAAACCGCCGGCACAGATCGTTGATAAATTCATCCTGACGGCTTCCCGCGATGAAGGAACCACCGTGTGCAAGAATAATCAAAGGACGGTTTGAGAGGGTGTCATTTGAAGGTTTGTAGAGGTCGACGAAGAGAGCCACCGTATCATTGTTCCATGCGATGGCTGATCCGTATTGCACATCCTTGATCGAATCGATCTGAGCGAAAACCTCATTGAGATATCTCTGGGCACCTGCATAAAAAGAGATAAAACATATCGATAGGAGGTAAAGCATTTTTTTCATACACCTAAATGTTTGATACCGTAAAAATAACAATTATTTAAAATTCTTCATCAGGTTTATCTGGTTTCGATGCAGCTGAAGCCAACCTCGTTGTTCCATTTTTTTCAGGAGCCTCGATATCACCTCTCGTGAAGAGTTTAGCTCATCTGCAATCTGCTGATGAGAGATGATGATGGTATCACTTCCGAAAATTTCCCGCTGTCTCTTCAAATAAAATTCCAGGCGTTCGTCTAAAGCCCGAAAAGATATCTGGTCTATCGTTTCGAGCATCTCTTCGAATCTCCTGCGATAGCTATCGAGTATAAACCGGTTCCAACCCGGGTAGGTAGTCATCCACTTTTCGGTATGGGCTGCCGGTACAAAAATCAACGTTGAGTCCGTGACTGATTTGGCAATGACTTCACTTCTTTCCTGCCTTATAGCACAGCTCATGCTCAAAGCACAAGGCTCTCCCGCTTTGAGGTGATAGAGATAAAATTCATTTCCCTCACTGCCTTCGCGATACAGCTTTACGATCCCATCATACACGAGCATAGACTGCTTGAAGTACTGGCCGGATTGGATGATGTAATCACCAGCTGCATATTCTCGCATAGAGGAAACATTCAGCATTTCTTTAATTAACTCATTTTCAAATTCGGGAAATCTGTTTTTAACCTCTAGTTCTGTCATTTTTGCTTTCTTTAAAAGAGTCCTAATTCAATGCCCGCCATCATCCACCAAAAATCGCCGTTTCTTACATAGCGCACAGGAAGGGAAATTTTCTCGAATCCAACTCTTCCTTTAAAACCGTAGTAGAATAAATTCAATCCATACGTGTTTCCGTCGGTCAGAATGACCGGATCGTTGATAAATGCCAGCTCTGTTCTTTGATCAAAAAGTGAAGTCCCTTGGTGCGCATATCTTCGTGTGGTGGTCACACCCCCAAGCACTCCAACCTCTACAAAGTTTCCAATTTGGTTAGGACCTCCTGAGATCCGAAACCGGATGTTTTGATGCATTTCTAACTCTCCGGTATTAATGATATCCCTCTTTTGGGATGAAAACAAGGTGGGATATTGAGGATTGTCAGAGGTATATCTGTAGTGAATCCAGGCACTTCCAAAATTAAATTCCGAGGTCAGTGAAAAGATATTGTTTAATTTTCTCTTATACAATACAAAGAAGTAAAAAGAGGAAGTGTTTAGTGGCCTGAATTTGAGACCAGGCAACTCAGAAGCCGATACTCCGGTAAAGAGGGAAAAGCCGACGTGAACAAAGTGCTTATTGTTTTTTCCGTATGAATAATCTTCGTCCAATACACTTTTTGGCATCTTTAGCACCGATTGTTGGGCCGTTGCAGAAAAATTGACTGCAAGAAATAATAATAAAAACACACGCTTCATAACTTATTCAATATTAATTCAAAGAAATACCCTTTGTAAAATGCTCTGAACACCTTGGCTCCCGCGTCGGGTACCGGTATGTCAAAACTGCTCACCGGTATGACAACTTCATAATGTAACAGTTCATCTTTATCGTTTCCAAAGTGATAATAGAAATAATCAAAAGCTGAAAACTCGGATTTCGAAATATGTTCGTCGGCCAGATGGATGGATATAGATCGGGAGCTCTGAGGTTTACGCGGCCCTTGGGGAGGGGTGTTGACATTCTGGTCATCACTTTGGAACTCTGACGGCTTGATTTCGACGGAGAAGGTCTTCAACGGTTCTTTTTTAGTGTAAAAAAAATAATCTGCCTGTGGTATTCCAAATCCATGGGCATAGTCAAAATAAGGATACAAATGCGCAGATCGCTGAATCAGATCAAAATATTCCATCGCCTTAAGTCCGGGTCTCAGCTGCATGACACATGCGGCAAATCCGGCTACCAAGGGCGATGCAAAAGAGGTTCCGTCCACTTCGCCGAATCTGCCAAAAGGACGGGCTGCCACAGTCGTGCCGCTGGCCACTACATTGGGCTTGAGTTTTCGGCTGGCATTCGGCCCGAAAGACGAAAA
>CALFUW010000116.1 GCA_937929815.1 uncultured Flavobacteriales bacterium
AGGACAAGGAGAACGGGGCATACGTGATAATCTTGGATTAAGCGATTCATTCACTAATCTGATGGTCATAGCCATTTGTGATGAGAAAGCAGCTAATTCAGCCAGTGAATCTTTGAAAAATTTGCTTTCAAAAATTGGAGGTATAGCTTACATGTCTAAGGTTCAAATATTTTGAAATGTCGCATTAATTAATTCTAAAATAAGCGATCTTTAACTAAATTGGATTAAACGTTTCATCATAGCACAAGTCTAAATTGATTCATCGTTTATATATGGCAAAAAGAATATTTCTACTCTCAATTTTGTTGATACCGGCATTTGTAAGAGCTCAAAATTCTACTGTCAGAGGTACTGTGGTTTCACAAGCGGACAGGCAGCCCCTACCTGGTGTAAATGTTGTAGCACGGAGGATTACGGATGGCAGACTTTCGGGAGCTTCAATAACAGATGCTAAAGGAAAATTTGAAATTTCCCTTCGAAAAGGAATTGAATATAAAATACAAATTTCTTTTATTGGATATCAGACATTTCAGACAGATTTCACACTTGGACGCGATACAGTGCTTGGTACAATTGCGCTTATGTCAGATACCAATCTTTTGGAAGATGTAATAGTGATCGGCGAAGTCATTCCCATACAGGTCAAAGGAGATACCACTGAGTATGCTGCAGATGCCTTTAAGGTAAATCCGGATGCCAGTGTTGCAGACTTGCTCAAAAAATTACCGGGGATCGCTATCGAAAACGGGCAGATTAAGTCACAGGGACAAGTTATAGACAGAGTATTGGTCGACAAAGAAGAATTTTTTGGCAACGATGCCCTGAGCATCGTTCAGAACCTCCCGGCCGACATTGCCGACCGGATTCAAATCTATGAAGAAAGAAGCGAGCAAGCCCGGTTCTCCGGGTTTGATGACGGTAGAGAGCGAAGAGTACTCAATATTGTAACCCGAAAAGAAAAAAGATTCGGAAATTTCGGCAAGCTGGAAGCCGGTGCAGGGACAAACGACCGCTATGCACTGGGGGGTAATATCAATTTTTTTCGAAATAAAGAGCGCATAAGCATTACAGGGCAGTACAACAACCTCAATCAGCTTAATGTGGGGCAGGAGGATCCCCTCGCAGGTGCCCAATTCCGTCGGTTCAGACAATTTTTACCGGCGGAGTCAGCAGCTGACGGTATCAACACCTTGTCCACATTCGGCATAAACTATCAGAACTCCGGGTCAAAATGGAAATTATCCACCGGATATAATTTTAGAAACAATGTAAATGACCTGGAATCCAAAAGAGTACGCGAAACCTTTTTGAATGAGACGACAAGCCAATTTGCCGATGAAAGTCAAATCGCTCAGACCACAACCCAAAACCATCGGTTGAATGCGAGGTTTGAGTACAACATTGATTCGCTTCACTCTATTGTCTTTTTGCCTAATATCAGCTATAATTTCTCTGAAAGGTTTGACACTACCAATACCAATACCAAACTTGGCAAAGTGCTTCCCGTAAACCAGGGAAACAACCGTTTCAGCAATAAAAACGATACCTGGGCAGTGCAGACTCAGTTGATTTTTCGCAAAAAGTTTATCAAACCCGGAAGAACATTCTCCGTAGATGCCTCCTACAATCAATCAAATACCACCGCCTTGAATCTCCTCTTGGCTGAAAACATATTTTTCATTAACAATCCTGACACAACCTTCAGGGATCAGAAACAGGACAGGCTCAATGAGGCTCTCAATACAAATGTTCGGCTTTCGTATTCAGAGCCGATCAATGCGACCAACTCCATCGAGTTTAACTATGCTCCTGAATACCGCATAACCCGTTCGAACCAATACACTGCTTCCATCAATGCCTTCGGGCAGACAGTGTATTTGCCGGATACTGCACTCAGCAATGAGTTTGACAATTTTATTCATACACAACGCGCGGGCGTAAAGCATCAGTATCGTACATCAAACGAAAAATTTACCCTGACTACAGGGGTGGACCTGGCCTACACACAACTTTTCAGCCAACAACTTTTTCCGGAACAAAAAGAAGTAGACAAGCCATTCCGGAACATCTTTCCCTCTGTATTTTTCAGATATCGAATTGGTCCGCGTCAGAATTTCAGAATCAACTACACCACTTCTAACAATCTCCCTACCGTAAGTCAGCTTCAAAATGTAATTGACAACTCAAACCCACTCGTACTGACAACGGGTAATTCAAACCTCGAACAGGAATTTTCGCATAACTTCCGAATTGCTTACGGCTTTTTTAATTTCAGCGGAAAAGGTGGATTTTTGAGCCTCTCCTATGGTGTTACAAACAATCCTATTTCAAATATCTCAAGCATTCTCCTTCAGGATTCCATACTGCCCGACGGCACAACGATCAAGAGAGGGACACAGGTCATCGTACCCGAAAACCTCACCACACGCACCAATGCCAACTTCTTCGGTGCTTTCAATATGCCTCTGCCCAAACTAAAGGTCAATCTCAGCATGAATGGTGCAGTCGGCTGGCTGCAGAATCCTTCGAGAATAAATGGGTTAAATAACAGGGTTGATAATTATTCGACCAACGGGGGTCTTGGCATCAGCTCCAATCTCGGAGAAAAGATTGACTTCAATCTTAGGACTAATCTCACCTATTTTATTGTTAATAACCAACTACAACCCGAACTCAACAACAACTACTGGCTAAATCTGAATTCAGCCTCTTTTACGATTTTACCCTGGAAAGGTCTGGTGGTCAATGCAGACTTTACCCAAACCCGATACATAGGTCTGGCGGACGCTATCAACCCCGACTTTATCCGACTCAATGGCTATCTCGGATATAAGTTTCTGAAAAACAAGGCAGGGGAGTTAAGACTTTCGGTCTATGACCTGCTGAATCAAAATACCAGCATCAACAGGACTGTGACCGAACTGTTTGTAGAAGATACCCAGGCATTGGTGCTCAATCGGTTTTACCTGATTTCATTTATCTACCAATTCAGAAATTACAGAGGAAATCGCGCACCAAAAGCCGAAAGCCCCGCGTTTCAACCGCCACGATAAGGCATTCATGTTTTTTTCACGAGCTGTATTTGCGGTCAAAATCTATCTTTGTGCCTTATGAGTTCGAAAGTCTTATTGTGCATATTGGATGGATGGGGAATTGCTTCTAATCCCGAAGTTTCTGCCATTGATAAAGCCAAAACACCCTTTATAGATAGTCTTTACAAACATTTTCCACATGCTACATTAAGGACTTCCGGCCTTGATGTAGGGCTTCCTGAGGGTCAGATGGGTAATAGCGAAGTAGGTCACATGAATCTTGGGGCTGGCCGTGTCGTGTATCAGGATTTGGTGAAGGTTTCTCTCGCTATTCAGGATGGTTCGATGGCCACCAATCCTGTACTAAATCAGATCTTCGACTACGTTCGAAATCATCCCGGCAAAAAGCTTCACCTTATTGGGCTTCTGAGCGACGGTGGAGTTCATTCTCACATTGACCATTTAATTGGGCTCATTCAAATTGCATCAAAAGCCGGTATTAAAGAAATAGCAGTACATGCATTTACGGATGGTCGCGATACCGACCCCAAATCGGCACCGGGATATGTTAAGACACTTATGGAAGTCCTTGGTGCGTGCGAAGGAAAGTTGGCCACCATTACAGGTAGATACTATGGCATGGATCGCGATAAGCGCTGGGAGAGAATAAAAGTAGCCTACGATGCACTGATACATTCAAAGGGGATTCACTCCAATGATCCGATTGAGGCGATCAGAAAGCAATATGACGAAGGTATTACAGATGAGTTTCTCAAACCAATCATCCTTTCTGAACCGGGTGGTACACCTATCCGTATAAGCGAGGGAGATGCCGTCATCAACTTTAACTTTCGGACAGACAGAGGCCGTCAGATTACCACAGTACTTACCCAGTCGGATTTTCCCGATTACGATATGAAGACACTTCCCCTTCGATATGCTACGCTCACACGATATGACGACACATTTAAGGGAGTAGATGTCCTTTTCGAAAAAGACAATCTCACCATGACGCTGGGTGAAGTGCTTGAGCTCAACGGTAAAAATCAAATACGCATTGCCGAAACAGAAAAATATCCTCATGTCACATTTTTTTTCTCAGGGGGAAGAGAAGAACCTTTTAAGGGCGAAAAGCGCATTTTAATTCCTTCACCTAAGGTAGCAACCTACGATCTTAAGCCCGAAATGAGTGCATATGAAGTGACTGAAGCTATTTTGCCCGAAATAGAATCTAAATCAGCAGATTTTATCTGTTTGAATTATGCCAACCCGGACATGGTCGGACATACAGGAGTTATGGAGGCTGCAATAAAAGCATGCGAAACAGTCGACACCTGTACTCGCAGACTAGTAGTGAAAGCCCTCGACAATGGATATACCTGTATTATATTGGCAGATCACGGAAATTCAGAATGTATGAAAAACGAAGACGGTTCTCCAAACACAGCGCACACGACCAATCCCGTACCCGTCTTCCTTTGTGAACCCAGGCAGCGCTACGTCATTTCCGATGGACGACTCGGAGATATAGCCCCTACCATCTTATTCCTGATGGGATTATCCATACCAAATGAAATGACAGGACAAATTCTGGTAAAGGAAATAAATTAAAAAATTGATCAGAAGAGATTCAAAAATCATTGCCATCGACTTCGATGGAACCATTGTAGAAGACAAATATCCAGACATTGGAAAGCCTCTTGTGTTTGCCTTTGAAACCATTAAAAAACTTCAGGTCGACGGGCACAGATTGATCTTATGGACCTATCGCACAGGCACACGACTGGAAGAAGCTGTGGAATTTTGTCGAAAAAATGGCGTGGAGTTTTATGCCGTAAACAAATCTTATCCGGAGGAAAAGTTCAACGACGCAGAAACCTCAAGAAAAATTCACGCAGACCTGTTTATTGATGACCGAAACTTTGGCGGATTCCCGGGATGGGGTGTAATCTATCAACAATTGTATGGATCTTTGGATGATGTGGAAACCCTAATAAAAAAGAACCGGAAAAAATCCTCCTTTTTTAGTAAAATTTTCAAATAGACTCCTCAACAAATGATATATCTCAAGTCAGCGGAAGAAATTGAGCTGATACGTCGCGCTGCCTTGCTGGTCAGCAAAACCCTTGGAATGTTAGCCAATGAAATAGTGCCGGGAGCAATCCCCCTCAAACTGGATAGACTGGCCGAAGAATTTATTCGGGACCATGGGGGAGTACCAGCGTTTCTGGGACTTTATAATTTTCCTAATACATTGTGCATTAGTATCAATGAAGTAGTTGTGCATGGGATTCCGAGTGCTCAGCCTCTGAAAGAAGGAGACATCGTATCCATTGATTGTGGAGTGAAGCTCGATGGATTTGTGGGAGATCACGCCTACACGTTTATGGTCGGGGAAGTTGCCCCCGAAGTAAAAAAACTGTTGAAAATAACCTTCGAAAGTCTCTACCTAGGCATTGAGCAGTGCAGATCCGGCAATCGCATAGGAGATATTGGATTTGCCATTCAAATGCATACCGAAGCACAAGGATACGGTGTGGTGCGCGAACTTGTAGGTCACGGACTTGGACGTCAACTTCATGAAGATCCACAAGTTCCTAACTACGGAAAACGTGGCAAAGGAAAAAAAATTGAAGAGGGCTTAGTCCTTGCC
>CALFUW010000117.1 GCA_937929815.1 uncultured Flavobacteriales bacterium
ATTGAGTGTGATGGCAAATAATCGGATTCCAAATGCACCAAGAGTAAGAAGTGATAAATAGATAAATCTAGATTTGTTCAGATGAAAAGCGATGAGACTGGCTGCAATTAGTATAGAAGAAATTATAAGCAAAAAAATACTTCTGTCAGGAAAGTACGAATTAAACAATTTCTTACGAAATGGAATGATACGCAGTTTTAAAGGTGATTTATCTTCGGCATCTGAAACGAATAAATGCTTATCATCGTCTATACATACCGGTTTGTGATCAGAAGTGAGTAAATAATAATAATTTGTATCTGTGGCAGATAATACAAAATCGCAACGGTTTTTACATTTATAAATATCTGCAAAAAGACCATTAGACCTCAGAGAATCATATGATACATATAAATGTTTAAAATTTTTAATTTTTACTGTATTTTCTTTTGTATATATCAGAGTAAAGGTCTCCCATAACCGAGGCTCCGGTCTGTCGCCTTTGAGGCGATAATCATCATTTTCGTCACTGGTGAGATAAAAGTTGTTTTCGAGTTGAAGATGAACAGTATCGGAAGTTGTATCACAGCCGGTCAAAAAAAATAATACGGCAAGTACTGCCGATAATTGAAGAATTTTAATGCAGAAATCATCGGCTTGAATCCAGTCTGTTTTCTTAAGCACTTTAATTCAAGTATTTCGTATAAGATAAATAATCATTTCTCATATATAAAATGAGATTTTACTTAATCTTACCAGTATCAAAGTCCTTGTACTCCGGGGTATGCAGGCATAGACACAGGGTGGTAATACTCATTGGAAGTTACTTCTCTTTGACCTCTTCGTAGTCCACATATTCGCCCACGGAGTGATTGGACTGCTGGCGATCATTGGGGTTGTATATGACTTTGATTTTGTCTGATGCCTTATTGGAGTAGGCTCCTTTATTTCCCTTAAGTCCTTGCAGGAAGGGCTCTACAAAATACCTGTAAACAACCAAACCCAGGTATATTGTGAGAAGTAAAATCAGAAAAAAGCGCATGGGTTTGTCCGGTTTTGTTATCTGCTCAAATATAAGTTACGCTCACCATATACTTTTTTAAACATAGGGTCGCGAAGGTTTTTGATGAAATGAATGGCTTCGCCGGTAGATCTCATCTGAGGCCCAAGTTCTTTATTGACATTGGGAAATTTATTAAAGGAGAAAACCGGAATTTTAATGGCATATCCATCTAACCTGGGATTGAATTTAAAATCACTCAGTTTATTGACACCCAGCATCAAACGGGTAGCGTAGTTTACATAAGGTTCTCCGTATGCTTTTGCTATAAAAGGTACTGTGCGACTTGCCCGTGGATTGGCTTCGATGACATAGACCACATCATTTTTAATGGCAAATTGAACATTGATTAAGCCTTTTACTTTCAGAGCCTTAGCAATGTTTACGGTGTGTTCGCGAATCTGCTCTATGATCAGCGGCCCGAGATTGAAGGGAGGTAGTACTGCGTGGCTGTCGCCGGAGTGAATGCCACAGGGTTCGATGTGTTCCATGATTCCGATGATATACACGTCCTCTCCATCGGCTATGGCATCTGCTTCAGCTTCAATAGCACCGTCCAGATAGTGATCCAGCAATACACGGTTGCCCGGAAAATCCTTGAAGAGTTCCACGACGTGGTGCTCGAGTTCTTCCATGTTGATGACGATTTTCATTCCCTGACCACCAAGTACGTAGCTCGGCCTGACCAGAAGAGGAAAACCAAGTTCGTTGGCTACGTCATAGATCTGGTCGGGGTCGGTCACAACGTCAAACTTTGGATAAGGAATACCACACTCCCGTAGCAAATTCGAAAACTTACCGCGATCTTCAGCGAGGTCAAGCGACTCATAGCTGGTTCCGATGATTGGGATTCCATATCGGTGCAGTTTTTCGGCGAGTTTCAGAGCAGTCTGTCCACCCAGTTGTACGATGACTCCGATCGGTTTTTCATGTAAGATGATTTCATAGATGTGTTCCCAAAAAACGGGCTCGAAGTAGAGTTTATCCGACACATTGAAATCGGTGGAGACCGTCTCGGGATTACAGTTGATCATGATGGTTTCATAACCGCATTCTCTTGCCGCCAGTACACCATGCACGCAGCAGTAGTCAAATTCGATACCCTGACCGATCCGGTTGGGGCCGCTGCCCAAGACGACTACTTTTGGTCTGTTGGAAACTTTGCTGTCATTTATCACCTCGATTGATCCGTCAGATCGCATTAAAGGCATTTCGAATGTGGAATAATAATAAGGGGTTTTTGCGGGAAATTCAGCTGCACAGGTGTCCACAAGTTTGTATACCCTGTGGAATCCGAATTTATTTCGTTGATTAAAAACCTCGCTTTCGAGCCGTCTGAGCATATGAGCAATCTGGCGGTCGGCAAATCCCTTTTGTTTGGCTTCAAAGAGCAATGCCGGAGGCAGAGACTCAAGGGTATGCTCTTCAATTTGCCGTTGGGTGTGTACCAGGTCATCAATCTCTCTTAAAAACCATAGGTCTATCTTTGTGATTTCGTGAATCTTACGGAGAGGAATTCCAAGCTGTATTGCATCGTAAATGACAAAAACCCGATCCCAGCTTGGGTTGGCCAGCTTTTCAAGGACGGTATCCTGATTGGTATATCCTTTTCCGTCAGCTCCAAGACCATTTCGCTTGATTTCCAGTGATTGTGCGGCTTTGTGAATAGCCTCCTGAAAGCTCCGGCCAATGCCCATGACTTCACCTACTGATTTCATTTGCAGACCGAGTCGTCTGTCTGCTCCTTCAAACTTGTCAAAGTTCCATCGGGGTATTTTTACGATTACGTAGTCAAGCGTAGGTTCAAAGAAGGCAGAAGTCTCTCCTGTAATGGGATTGGGTAATTCGGTAAGATGGTATCCGATTGCGAGTTTGGCGGCAATTTTTGCAATCGGGTATCCTGTGGCCTTACTTGCCAGGGCTGAGGAGCGCGATACTCGGGGATTGATTTCAATGGCTACAATATCTTCTCTTTCATCAGGACTTACTGCAAACTGAACATTACATCCACCTGCAAATTTGCCCAGATTGCGCATCATATTGATGGCCATGTTTCTCATGCGCTGATAGGTACGGTCACTCAGTGTCATCGCGGGAGCTACCGTAATGGAATCGCCGGTGTGTATGCCCATGGGGTCAAAATTTTCGATTGAGCAAATAATGACCACATTGTCATTGCTATCGCGAAGCAGCTCCAGTTCAAATTCTTTCCAGCCGATAAGCGCTTTGTCTATAAGTACTTCGTGTATAGGGCTTTCTTCGAGGCCACGTTTAAGCAGCTTGTCAAATTCTTCTTTCTGAAATACGATGGATGCTCCTGATCCTCCCAACGTGAAAGATGGTCGGATGCAGATTGGAAATCCAAACTCCTGGGCGATCTCTTTTCCTTTTAAGTAGGATGTCGCTATCCTGGAGGGAGCGTAAGCGATGCCTTGTCGGTCAAGAAACTGACGGAAACGCTCCCGGTCTTCGGTGATTTGAATGGCTTCAATATCTACTCCGATAATGCGTACGCCATATTCCTGCCATATACCTTGTTTATCAGCTTCGATACATAGATTTAATGCTGTCTGACCGCCCATGGTGGGCAATACAGCATCTATTTTCCTCTCTTGAAGAATTTTCTCGATGCTTTCGACCGACAAGGGCATGAGATATACGTGATCAGCCGTGACCGGATCGGTCATTATTGTGGCCGGATTGCTGTTGATCAGAGTTACTTCTATTCCTTCCTCTCGTAGAGATCGGGCAGCTTGTGACCCGCTGTAGTCAAATTCGCAGGCCTGACCAATGACGATAGGCCCCGAGCCTATGATTAGTACGGATTTTATACTTGTGTCTTTGGGCATGGTAATAAAAAGAGTAGCTGATTAAACAAAAAAAGGTGTTACCGGAGGGCAACACCTTTGTATGTTTTGTAAAATTGATGCATTAACCTTTGTAGTATGGTTCATCAGAGACGGTCAGTTTTTTTCTGCCGCGAGCTCTGCGGGCAGCCAGTACACGACGGCCATTGGCGGTACTCATGCGCTTGCGAAAGCCATGCTTGTTGACTCTCTTTCTGTTCGATGGTTGAAATGTCCTTTTCATGTAAGCGTATTTTAAAAATATGAATTTTAAGAAATTATACCTTTCAAAGCTGCCCCTTCAATAGGGCTGCAAAGATACATGTATGAGTTGGAGATACAAGCATTCCGGTAAATTTAAAATTTTTATGAGAAATGCTTTTTTAATTGAAAGGCTTATGAACCCGGATATTCAAACTGTTGGTTGAGATGAATATTGTGCATTGACCCGGTTCAGCCATACCGGTCGGGTTCCGGTTTTATTTTTACTTCAAAAATTCATATCCAATATCCCTGCGGTAGTACATCCCTTCAAAGCAAATTTTTCGAATTGCATCATAGCTTTTGTCTATGGCCTCCCGGAGCCTGGGGGCCAGGGCTGTCACGCTGATGACCCTGCCACCATTTGTGATTAATTTGCTTTCTTTTTTGATGGTCCCTGCATGAATGACCAATGTGTGTTCTGGCAGGGCTTCGGGAATGTGTATTTCGAACCCTTTTTTGTATGCTTCAGGATATCCTCCTGACACCAGCATGACCGTAGATGCTGCCTGAGGTGTCACATTCACGGGAATCATTTCTGACAGCTTTCCCTCAGCGACAGACAGACACAGAGCCAGGAAGTCGCCTTCTATTCGTGGTAAAATCACTTCAGTTTCGGGATCACCCAGCCGGCAGTTGTATTCAATGACGTATACCTGGTCATCGACGAGGATCAGACCAAAAAAAATAAAACCCCGATAGGATATTCCTCTTTTCTTCAATCCATCCAAAGTGGGTTCTATTATTTGGTGGATGACCTTGGATTTCAGTTCGTCAGAAAAGAAGGGCACAGGACTTACAGCCCCCATACCACCGGTATTCAGACCGGTATCGCCTTCATTGATCCTCTTGTAATCTTTGGCCTCGGGAAGCAGTGCGTAATGCATCCCGTCGGTTGCTATAAACACGGAGAACTCAATGCCCTTCAGATATTCTTCAATTACTACCTTGGATCCGGATTTGCCAAATTTTTTATTTATTAAAATAGAGTTCAGTGCTTCTTCAGCTTCGTCCAGTTTTTCTGAGATAATGACGCCCTTTCCTGCTGCCAATCCATCGGCTTTGATTACATATGGAGCTTTCAGGCTATGGAGGTATTTTTTTGCTTCATTGATTTCCGAAGAGTCAAACGATCTGTACGAAGCGGTAGGTATGCCAAATTCCATCATAAATTCTTTTGCAAAAGCCTTACTGCCTTCGAGCATAGCTCCAGCTTTGCAAGGGCCGCACACAGCAATCCCGATCTCCTCGAGTAGGTCTGCCAGTCCGTTGACAAGCGGCTCTTCAGGACCTACGATGACCAGGTCGATCTGCTCTGATTCCACAAAATGTTTGATTCCCTCAATATCATTGATATCTATGGGGACGTTTCGTCCGAATGTATCTGTCCCTCCGTTGCCTGGAGCTATAAAAAGCTGATGAGTAATGGGACTTTGCGAAATTTTCCATGCCATGGTGTATTCACGTCCGCCACTGCCGAGAAGCAGAATTTTTTTCATATCAATAGATTTTCAATCCTTTATAAATAAAGCTTTTAATTCAGTGGCGTCTTCGGGCTTCATTTTTCCGCTGAGTATGAGCGCAAGCTGACGTCTGCGAAGGGCACCGTCATATCGTTTTTTTTCCAGATCCGTCTCCGGTTCGACGGGGGGTACCTGGATCGGATTACCCAACTGATCTACCGCTACAAAGGTGTAAATGGCCTCATTGGCTTTAATCCGCTCACCTCCGACTTTTTCTTCGATGTACACATCTACAAATACCTCCATGGAGGAGTAAAAGGATCGGCTTACTTTGGCTTCGAGGGTTACTATACTGCCTTCGGGTATTGGGTGCTGAAAGGATACATGATTGACCGATGCCGTAACCACAATGCGCCGGCAGTGTCTGTGTGCTGCAATGGCAGCACATCGGTCCATCCAACTGAGCAACTGCCCTCCAAAAAGATTTTTGAGATTGTTGGTATCATTTGGCAATACCATTTCTGTCATGATGGTCAGCGATTCAGATGGACGTTTTGGCTTCATTGCTGCTCGTAAAATTATGATCGCAAATATGCGATGAAGGCATTGAGCAAATCAGTGAAAAATTTATTTAATCCTGAATCTTTCGTCGGAATTACTCCTGCTCACTCCCCTTTGAGATTTATTCACTCGGGGAAGTCTTCGGAATACTTCAGACAATTCGGTCGGTGCCGTAGTCTATTTTTACAATCATCTTTCACTTACGTTGATACATCTCCGATAAGTAGTTAAAAAATCATTTGTACTCCCGCCATTAAGGGATTTAAACATCACATTGCCCGATAATCACGGAGAGATCGGTTTTACAGACCGACCTCTGTCTGCAAGATTTCCTTCAATCCCTCCGGGCTGACAAAACATCTTCTGAGCGAAGGATCAAACAGCCCTATCGCTGATTTTCAGGCAACCGTCCTTTCCAATAGGGTCCGCCAATATCGATAAGGTATGTAGATAGATATTCGATGCGCTGCCGCGCCTGTTCAATCTTACGGATGACTTCAGGGAGTTGCTCTGAGACAATATCGAGCTGGCGAAGAGCCGTACCCGTAGGATCTCCGGAATAATAGTACAGTGTGTAGATAGCACTATTTAGCCGGGCTGCAAGGGGAGTAGGCATCGGAATTTCATCGTTTCCGAGAACTTTATTGCCATTTATTGCAATGCTGATATCGCCAAGTAGACGCTCGATCGCTGACACCTCTTTTAGTTTTAGAGGATCAGCTCCCGGAGTGATTCTCAGAGCATTTTTAACGGAACGGATCTCTTCCGTGAGGTCATTGAGATGGTTCACTGCAGCTGTGAGTTTGCGACGCAAATCTTCCGCACGGCGACGGCTTTCGGTAAGTGCGACGCGGTCTGAGGGCGGAAAGACTTCTGCATCTAAGGACAAGAGTTCGAAATTATGATTACCTGTAAGCTGCTGTGTGGTATCGCGCGTACTCAACCATACAGAGAGCATATATCGACCGGGAGGTGCCTTGTGGGCGGAGGCCTTCAGATCGGTATGTTGGCCGGCAGGCATGGTATGCCTTGCCGTATAGCGTCCATCCCATGTAATTCTTCGAAGTCCCGCCTGTGCATCGCTGGTGAATCGGGCCACTTCTTTGTCCGCTTCGTCTGAAATCACAAAAATCAAATATGGTTTTTCCTCTTCTTTTTCAGCCCGTAATTCTTCAAGCGTGGGATTGGGTAAGGGTTCGTTGGCCGGATTGGTCTTCTTCTCGATGTCTTTTCGGCGTTCGCGAAGGGTTTTGGGAGATTCTTTTAAATAAAAAGTGAATGTTTTTCCTATCGGCGGGTTATCGGCCATAAAAAAACCATCGCCCAAAAATCCAGCCCGTCCGTACCCGTATTTATTTGCCTCCTGATAAAGCAGCCCGTGTCTGTCTGAAGCGACGGCGAAGGTTTTACTTGTCCAATCGCTGCGGACCATTTCTCTGAGCACAGAATAATCATCGAGTACATAGAAACCCCTTCCAAAAGTGGCAATGACCAGATCGTGTTGGGTGGGTTGAATGGCTATGTCACGTACTGGTATGGTAGGAAGGCCCCCGTTGAGCGGTTGCCATTGACGGCCGCCGTTCAGAGTGGTATACATCGAAAATTCAGTGCCGCAGAAGAGCAAATTCGGCTCCTCAGGGTCTTCGGCGATGCACCATACAGATCCTCTATCCGGAAGACCTGAACGTATGGACTGCCATGTGCGTCCGGCATCAGATGAGCGAAAGATATAGGGTTGAAAATCTCCTTCCTGATGATTATTGGCGGCTGCGTAGATGGTATTTTCATTGTGAGCTGACCAAATCAAAGCAGAAATAAATGCACGTTCGGGCACGCCGGGAAGAGGAGAACACCGGCGCCAGGTTTGACCGTCGTCGTCTGTGATATGAATGAGTCCATCATCGGTGCCTGCTGCCAGTCGGCCTCGCCTGAGAGGGGATTCGGCAAGCTGTAGCACAGTGCCATATGGCGAGGTACTTCGGTGGCGTGCTATGGCATCAACGCCCCAGTAGCGATCCATGACTTTGAGGGTATTACGGTCTATCTGACGACTGAGGTCAGGACTAATTTCCTGCCACGTACTTCCGTAATCAGTTGATTTTAAAACCTTTTGGGCAGCAAAATAGAGCGTCGCAGGTTGATGGGTGCTCACCAGCAGAGGAGCGTCCCAATTGAAGCGATAGGCTGGACTGTCGGGTTCTTCGATAGGACGTATCATTACGCGCTCCCCTGTTGCACGGTCATATCGGGCAAGTCCGCCATACTGATATTGGGCATAGATAATCTTGGGATTATTGGGATCAATTTGCGTTTTGAATCCGTCGCCCCCCTGGGTCACAAACCAGTCGGCGTTGGTTATGCCTTGAACATACCGGGTGCGGGATGGGCCTCCGATGGAGCTATTGTCCTGTGTGCCCCCATACACGTTGTAAAAAGGCCCTTCATTGTCCACGCTGACCCGGTATAGTTGTAAAATGGACAGATTGTCAATAAACCTCCATGTATTGCCGCCGTCATAGGTTTCATATAATCCTCCGTCATTGCCGTTGAGCATGTGAAGTGGATTTTTAGGATTTATCCACAGAGCGTGGTTATCCACGTGTTTTTTGTTTTCCGTCCAGCGAACCCATGTTTTTCCGCCGTCCCGGGTGATGTGGGTATAGGTATCCATGCTAAAACAGGTCAATTCATCAGTTGGGTGCGGGATGAGTTCTACGTAGTAGTTGCCCGATGAGTAATAGTCATTGGTCTTTTGAAATGAATGACCCCTGTCGTCAGATATAAATATGCCGTGACCCTCAATCATCAGATAGATGCGCTGCGGATTCGACGGACTCTGAGCAAGCGATATTCGGCCAAGGTCGGTATCTTTTGGCAGCCCATTGGTTACTTTGCTCCAGGTTTTGCCGGCATCATTGCTGATGTATAGTGCACTTTCCGGTCCTCCGGAAATGTAGGTAAAGGTATGCCGGCGTCGTTGGTGGGCTGTGGCATAGAGCCTGTCAGGATTGGAGCGGTCTATGTGGATTTCGTTAAATCCGGTGTGGTCGCTTACATAAAGGATTCGATCCCAGGTCTTTCCGCCATCAGAAGTCCTGTATACACCTCTCTCTCCCCCTTTGGACCACAGCGGGCCATAAGCTGCTACATACACGCGGTCGCTGTTGCGTGGATCAATAGCGATCATGCCAATGTGTTCGCTGGTTTTAAGACCAGTATTTCGCCATGTACGGCCGCCATCGTCGGAACGATAGACTCCGTCGCCATATCCCACAGAACGTTGGTTATTATTTTCACCGGTACCAGCCCAGATGGTTTTTGGATTTTGTGGGTCAATGGCAAGGCAGCCAATGGAGTATGAACCTTGATTTTCGAATACGGGAGAAAAAGTAATTCCGCCGTCATTGGTTTTAAAAATCCCTCCCGAAGCTATTGCGAGATAATACTCATTAAAGTCATGCGGATTTACTGCAATATCTGCAATACGACCACCGAAAGTCGCAGGGCCAATGGAGCGCCACTTTAATGCTGAAAGGTTAATGGCAGTAGCTTCAACAGGACTCTTGCCCATCTCCGCTCTGTTCCGACGTTGGGCATGAATAAAGAACCCGACAGAAAGTGCTGAAATGCATAGAAATAAACGTAATTTCAGATTCATAAGCACCAATGTTTAACGTTTCGTATTGATTACACGGCTTAAATGTAAAGATTCGTACTCAAAAAAGTTTTTCTTTTTTTGGGTTGAAAGTTATGAACGTACCCGGGAAGCCGGCAACCTCTGTCTTTTTTTGCAATATCAGGCAGGTTATAATGATCAAATAATCCGCATACAGCATCTAAATTTGTTTTTTGCCAGGTCATCTAAAGATTTTTAGGTATTTATCAGTTAAATCCATAATGAATTCGCAATCCATACTTCTGATTTTAGTACTTATCGTGCTGCTCTTTGTTGTCCTTCAGTTTTTTAAAAAAACGGGAGAAAAGGAATTATTGAATCACTTAGACCGAAAACTAACCATCCTGGAGACCCAATTGGCCCAACTCGACAAATCAGTCAAAGAAAACTTTACTTCCCAAAGACAGGAATTAAATGCATCCCTTAGTGAAAACCGCAGGGATCTGTCGGAGAATATCCGGGATTTCAAAACAGAACTAAATACTGCCATCAAAAACATCCACGACCTCTCTTCAAAGAGTCTGGAAACCATTCATAAAACCCTATTGGAAAATTTCAAAAGTCTGAATGAAATCACCACAGAAGCCGATCGGGAAAACCGAAAGGAGATCAAAGCAGCACTAACCACTTTTGAAACAGAACAGAAAACCAAACTCGACGAACTGAACAACACGCTTCGGTTTCAACTGGATAAGATTGAAAACAAGGTCGAAAATACGCTCCGGACATTAATCGATCAGGCCAAAAACGACAACCAGCAAATGCGCGATGCCGTTGGAAGATCTTTCAAGGATTTTGAAGACCGTTTTGAGAAAAGCGTACATAACCTCAGCGAAGCGCAGGTTCAGAAATTGACCATGCTCGAGAAAAGCCAGACCAGGCTGGTAGAAGATACCGAGAAAAAACTGGAAAACATACGCGTTACGGTAGAAGAAAAACTCGAAAAAACGCTCAGCGACAGGCTTGGACAGAGTTTTGAAACGGTCAGCAAACAACTCAACGAAGTTCAGCGCGGTCTGGGTGAAATGCAAGCCATCGCCTCTGAAGTAGGAGGGTTAAAAAAAGTCCTTTCCAATGTGAAGCTGCGCGGTGGAGTAGGTGAGGTACAACTGGCAATGCTGCTCGAGCAGATGCTGGCACCCTCCCAATACCAGGCCAATGTGGTCACCAGACCGGACAGCCGCGATTCCGTGGAATTTGCCATCAAGCTTCCCGGACGCAGCGAAAATGAGAATGAAGTCGTGTATCTGCCCATCGATGCCAAATTTCCCAAAGATGTATATGAAAGTCTTTTGACAGCTTATGACAATGGGGTGCCGGAAGAAATCACCAAAGCTCTCAACCAGCTTGAGTCTGTCATAAAAAAAATGGCCAAAGACATTCACGACAAGTATATCAATCCACCTGTGACTACAGATTTTGCCATTATGTTTTTGCCCTTTGAAGGCATCTATGCAGAGGTAATCCGGCGCAGTGCACTGGTGGATCAGTTACGCACAGAATTTCAGGTGACCATTGCCGGCCCTACCACGTTGGCCGCATTGCTCAATAGCCTTCAAATGGGTTTCAGAACACTAACCCTTCAAAAGCGCAGCAGCGAGGTTTGGAAAGTGCTCGGAGCTGTAAAAACAGAGTTTGAAAAATTTGGGAATCTGCTCCAAAAAGCGAAAAACAACATTCAGACCGGCCTCAACCAACTGGATCAGGTTGCCAGTACCCGAACCAGGGCAATTCAACGTTATCTTCACAACGTGCAAGCTATGCCCGCTGCAGAAAGCCAGAAAATTTTACCCGATGTACTCCCTGACAATACAGACCAGGAAACCAATGATCAGACGGTGTAGGCCCTATGCCATGCAGTCCTCACATGAAGGGGTAGCCTGCGTATATGAGCAATAGAGGCTACAGTCGAGTCCCCTTTTCAGAGTCCTCACGTCACAGGCCTTACAGATGGATAGACATGGATTCGTCTTTCTTAAATTTCCGATCCCGGCTAAACATACCATTAACACCTCAGAAACAGCCCGACTTTGTATTTTCGCGACCTGAATCCAAAAAACAACCACGGGAAAATGGCTCAATACGAACTCATCATGCCCAAAATGGGTGAAAGCGTGGCAGAAGCTACCATCATCAAATGGCTGAAAAACGAAGGGGATCGCATCGAACAGGAAGAAGCAGTACTCGAAATAGCCAC
>CALFUW010000118.1 GCA_937929815.1 uncultured Flavobacteriales bacterium
TAGGATATGGTCGGGCATTTGATCGGGAGATTTTCTGTCGCAGAGTGCCTTAAGTGCATCCGATCCATCCAGATACTCTTCCAGAGAATGCTCGATCTGAACCGATTCAATAAACTTCCTGGTGATGAAATTAAATACAGGATCGTCATCTACAAGCATGATTTTCATTTTATTAGCATTTAATTTTCTTTTAATAATACTACTACCGGCAAGTGGTCGCTATAACCTTTGGACCAGTACTTTCCTATAGATTCGCGGATCAATCCTCTTCGGTCTTTGCTGGCCTTGCTTGGCGCGCCAAAAGCCAAAGGAGCCGGATTAAGACCTTTTGAAATCAAATCAGGATGGTCATATATGCCGGCACTTAATACCGAAAAATCCTTATTGAGCGCAATGGCGCGGTTTACGAGAATCTGATCGAGTACACTCCACCGGCCATTGTACAGATACGTACCTTTGCCATCGGTCATTTCATTCCAAAGAAGATTGAGAAGGTAAGGGGTATAGATCCCGTTGTGATCTTTTCTTGCCCCGCGAAGCAGCCGAATATTGGGAGTAGAGAGGGCATAATCTGCCATCGAGCGGCTATAAGGTTCGTCGTTGAAATCACCCATGACCAGTACAGGCTGATCGTTGGTTCGCTTTTCGGCAATCTGGTACAGCCAGTAGCTCAGCGTCTCTGCCGCCATGATGCGAAAAGGTTCGGTTTCAAACTGGCCGCCGGAACGGGCTGGCCAGTGATTGCCGATCACGATGAGGGATTTGCCTTTTCGGGTTTTGAATTCGACCTGAAGCAGGTCGCGCGTAGCAGAGCGCTTGTGTAGTCTGACTGTAAATATCAGATCGCCTGGCACTTCAAACAGATCGCTGTCATACAAAAATGCCACATCGATACCTCTTTTATCATTCGAATCGTAATGCACCCATTCGTAGCGACGGCCTGTGACAGTAAGCTGATTGGCGAGAAGGGTCAGCAGCCTTTCGTTTTCAATTTCACAAACACCCAGAATATCCGGACCAGTTCCATTGTTCATTTCTGCTATGGCGGACGTCAGATTGTTTATTTTACGGGAGAGGACAGCCTCATTCCATCCGGCCAGATAATTTCCAATCTTTTTTTTTCTCCAGTCTGGTCGCTCGGAATGTTCGAGATCTAAAAGGTTTTCCAGATTCCACCATGCGATGTAATAAACGGTGTCCAATGCTGTGAGATTTTTTTCAAAGTAAAGTTATTTTGGCAATCAGCTTATAATTCGGGATAAAAAAATTTCAGACTTGTAAAAGGACGTTTTGATACAAATCCAGATAGATCGGTGCAATTTTTTCGATATCAAATTTTTTGGCGTTCTCCAAAGCACCAGACCCAATGCGTGCGTAAAGCGATTCGTCTGAAAGAAGTTTAATTACATAATGCGCCATTGAATCGATATCACCAACCTTTGCCAGAAATCCCGTCTTATCATGAATGTTTACCTCTGGTAGTCCCCCCGTATGGGTACTTACCACAGGTTTTCCGGCAGCCATAGCTTCCAGGGCTACCAATCCAAAACTTTCTTTTTCAGAAGGCAACAGCAGGACATCTGTGCACTTGAGCACCCGGTATATATCAACGGCATTTCCCACAAAAATCACATCATCTGCCACACCCAAATCTCTTGCTAAAGCTCTTGCCGGTTCCTTATCCGGACCATCACCCACCATCAGAAGTCTTGCCGGTATCTGCGCTCTTACCTTAGCAAAGATTGAAATCACGTCGTTCAACCTTTTGACAGGTCTCATGTTGCTGATATGTGAAATTATTTTCTGCCCATCGGGAGCAAAGTGCTTTCTTATGCAGGGTATATCTTTTTCAAATTCTTTTAAGTTTACAAAATTTGGGACGACTACAATCTCTTTCCGAATATCGAAATGCAGAAATGAATCTTCTTTCAGACTCTGTGATACAGCCGTCACGACATCACTTTGATTGATGGAGTAGTTTACAGCAGAGTGATAGGCCGGATTGCGCCCTACGATGGTAATATCTGTTCCGTGCAGAGTGGTGATGACTGGCAGATGCACTCCATGCTCTTTGAGAATCCTGCGGGCATTGATGGCTGCATAGGCATGCGGTATGGCATAGTGAGCGTGAATAACATCGAGTTTCCACTTCAGAGCGGTTTGGACGACTTTGCTGGTCAGGGCAAGTTCATAGGGCGGAAATTCGAAAAGGGGATATTCGTGGACTTTTACTTCGTGGTAATAAATGTTTTCTGCAAGTATATCGAGCCTGACAGGGAGCGCATACGTAATGAAGTGCACTTTGTGCCCCTCCGAAGCAAAATACATTCCTAATTCTGTGGCGACTACCCCACTGCCACCATAGGTAGGATGGCACAAAATTCCAATATTCATAGCTACAAATGTAGATGTGCAATTGGTAAATGCGCTGTTTTAAAATTTTGTCCCAAATGTCATGTTTTTTTGAACTTTATATGAATCAGGTAGTTTTATTACTGTACTTTTGCACTGTATTTAGATCAATTAAAAAGTATGATTCAGGTTTCAGAAAGCGCCAGAAAACAAATATTTCAACTGCTTGAATCCGGGCAAAGCACCACTAAAGCCTGCATACGTGTAAAAGTGACCTCAGGAGGCTGCAGCGGACTTTCTTATCATCTTGAATTTGCAGATCCCGAGCCTGATGACAAGGTATATGAAGACAATGGTATTCAAATAGCCGTGGATAAAAAGTCTCTGCTGTATTTGGCAGGCACTACACTGGACTACTCCGGAGGCCTGAATGGAAGAGGATTTGTGTTTAAAAACCCAAATGCGAAACGCACCTGTGGATGCGGTGAAAGTTTTGCAGTTTAAAGTGTATTGGTATGGAAATTCTTGAAAAAGTAACACAAAGTGAATACAAATACGGATTCTACACCCCTGTAGAAGCGGATAAGGTTCCGCCCGGTCTCAACGAAGACATCATAAGGCTTATTTCAGCCAAAAAAAACGAGCCGGATTGGATGACCGAGTGGCGACTGGAAGCATATCGGATATGGCAAAAGATGAAGGAACCCAATTGGGCTAATATTAAATACGAAAAACCTGATTTTCAATCAATTTCATATTATTCTGCCCCAAAACCAAAAAAACAGCTCAACAGTCTGGATGAGGTGGATCCCGAACTGCTCAAAACCTTTGAAAAACTTGGCATAAGCCTCGAAGAACAGAAACGTCTGGCTGGTGTGGCGATAGATGTCGTGGTGGACAGTGTATCCGTAAAGACCACTTTCAAAGAAAAACTCGCCGAGCTCGGAATCATCTTCTGCTCCATGAATGAAGCCATTCGCGAGCATGGTGATCTCGTTCGCAAATATCTGGGAATGGTTGTCCCCAGGACGGACAATTTCTATGCGGCACTGAATTCGGCAGTTTTCAGCGATGGCTCCTTCTGCTACATTCCCAAGGGAGTGCGCTGTCCGATGGAGCTTAGCACATACTTCAGGATAAATGAAGCCGGTACAGGGCAGTTTGAACGAACCTTAGTGATTGCTGATGAAGGAAGCTATGTCAGCTATTTGGAAGGATGTACCGCACCGATGCGGGACGAAAATCAATTGCATGCAGCTGTGGTAGAACTCATTGCACTGGAAGGTGCAGAGATTAAATATTCTACGGTTCAAAACTGGTACCCCGGCGATAAAGACGGAAAAGGCGGAGTTTTCAACTTTGTAACCAAGCGCGGTCTGTGCGAGCGGAATGCAAAAATTTCGTGGACCCAAGTAGAAACCGGCTCTGCCATAACCTGGAAATACCCCTCATGCATCCTTAAAGGCGACAACAGCATCGGGGAATTTTATTCCGTAGCAGTGACCAATCATCACCAGCAAGCCGACACCGGAACAAAGATGATTCATCTGGGCCGCAACACCCGCAGCACCATCATTTCAAAGGGAATCTCAGCCGGAAAGAGCCAAAACAGCTACCGCGGACTTGTCAAAATCGGACCACGTGCCGTCAATGCCCGAAACTTTTCGCAGTGTGACAGCATGCTGATGGGCGACCAATGCGGAGCACACACCTTTCCATACATCGAAATTGAAAATCCATCGGCTAAGGTCGAACACGAAGCCACCACCAGCAAGATCGGAGAGGATCAGATCTTCTATTGCAACCAGCGCGGTATTCCAACCGAAGAAGCCATTAATCTGATTGTAAACGGTTTTGCCAAAGAGGTCATCAATCAACTCCCAATGGAGTTTGCTGTAGAAGCACAAAAGCTTCTTGCAGTAAGTCTGGAAGGTTCGGTAGGTTAATGAAAAAATTAAAGTTTAAAAATTCCATTTAAAAGTTCAAAAAAGACGCTTGACATGCTCACCATACGAAATCTCCATGTGTCCGTTGACGGTACTCCCATTCTAAAAGGAATTGATCTAACCATTCAAAAGGGCGAAATGCACGCCATCATGGGTCCAAACGGATCTGGCAAGAGTACCCTCAGCCACGTAATCGCCGGCAAAGATGATTATACCGTTACCGATGGCTCTATAGAGTTTGAAGGGGTGAACATCCTCGAATTATCTCCTGAAGAGAGAGCTCATCTCGGGATATTCCTTTCGTTTCAATACCCGGTAGAAATACCCGGAATATCCGTTACCAATTTTATAAAAACGGCTATCAATGAAAACCGCAAGGCGAAGGGCCTCGACCCGATGCCGGCAAAAGAGATGCTGAAACTTATGCGTGAGCGCATGGAGCTTCTCAGTATGGATAAGTCTTTTCTCAGCCGTTCTTTGAATGAGGGATTTTCAGGCGGAGAGAAGAAACGCAACGAAATTTTTCAGCTTGCCATGCTCCAACCCAAGCTGGCTATACTCGATGAGACCGATTCAGGCCTGGACATTGATGCGCTGCGCATCGTAGCCAACGGAGTCAATAAACTGCGATCGGACGAAAATGCATTTCTCGTCATCACCCACTATCAGCGCTTACTGGACTATATCGTTCCGGATTTTGTGCACGTGCTCTACCAAGGAAAAATTGTAAAAACCGGCCCGAGAGAGTTGGCTCTGGAACTTGAAGAAAAAGGCTACGACTGGATAAAAGAGGAAACGGCCGTCTAACCACCTAAACCTCTTAAGATGGAACAACTTAAAGACACCTTGCTATCCTCCTTCATTGTATTTGAGAATCAACTAAACGGTCAAAAAAAGACGGAATTTCACAAGCTGCGCCAAAAAGCCCTGGAAGCTTTTGAAAAAAAGGGATTCCCCACAAAAAAGGAAGAAGATTGGAAATACACCAATCTCCGGCCCATCACCAAACACGACTACCGGATTTTTCACCCGAAAGAGAAAAATCTGGACTTAAATATTGCCCGAAAATTTTTCCTTTCTGAAACAGATACTTATCGCATTGTATTTGTGGATGGCTACTATGCCTCATGGCTAAGCCATACGACGCATCATCAGTATGACATATGCACTTTTTCCGCCTTGCTCAACAGGTTCGGCGATATTGTCGCTGAGTATGTCGGTCGCCTGATCAATTACTGCGACAGCATCACCGCGCTCAATACGGCTTTTGCGCGCGAAGGCGCTTATGTGTTTGTACCGGATAACAAGGTGGTGGACAAACCTATTGAAATCATCTATTTCTCCACAGATTGTGAAGTCCCGATGCTTCACCAACCTCGCAACTTACTTGTTTTAGGAAAAAACTCCAGAGCAACGGTTATAGAAAGTCATTATTCTCTAAGCCAAAAACCGGTATTGACCAATGCAGCCACGGAGGTGTTTCTGCATGAAGGGGCCATATTGGACCAATATAAACTTCAAAATGACGGAGATGAGTCCGCCCTTATCGACAACACCGTTTACCAACTGGAGAGCTACGCAGTGCTTAACCTCGCTACGCTGAGCTTTGGAGGAAAACTGGTTCGAAACAATCCAACCGTCAAGTTAATTCAACCCATGGCAGAAGCTCACTTATGGGGACTGACCCTTCTCAACGGCCACGAAATGGTAGACCATCATACCTCTATCCAGCACATTGCACCCCACTGCCAAAGCAATGAACTCTACAAGGGTATCTTTGACGGCAACTCTACCGGAATTTTTAACGGAAAGGTATACGTAGCTCCCCATGCCCAGAAGACCAACGCCTTTCAGCAAAACAGCAACATACTCCTCTCACAAAGCGCTACAGTGGATACAAAACCTCAGCTTGAAATTTTTGCCAACGATGTGAAGTGCTCCCACGGGTGTACCGTAGGCCAAATGGATGCAGAGGCAATGTATTATCTGAGACAAAGGGGGATCGCAGAGCAAAAAGCCAGGGCCTTACTGCTGCTTGCATTCTCAGGTGAAATCACCGATAAAATAATGCTTCCCGAATTAAAAAGTAAGGTTAGGCGGATTCTGAATCAGAAAAATCAGATTGATTTTGAATTTGAACTCTGATTGAGAAGCAATCTTCTGGTCAGCGAATCAGGGTGAAGAATCCCTGCCGGCGCACTTCCACACGGTCACTCCGGTCGGGAAGTTCAAATTCAGCTATGATATGGTAGGTGTACACGCCATCTTTCTGCCGGTTACCTTCAAATGTTCCATCCCACCAGAAAGGTTCCCGGTAGTCGTCTGCATCAAATATTAATCGGCCCCAGCGGTCAAATATTTTGATATTAAAGCGGATCATCAGGCAGTTAGGATTCACCTTTACTCCGAATCTGTCATTGATACCATCATCATTGGGAGTAAAGGCTGTGGGGATAAATACTACGCACTCATTTATTCTTTCTTCCGGCGGTACTCTGTCATTACCAATTTGGGAAAACCCGACCCATGGCAACACAATAAGTCCAATCAACAATGGCTTTAATCGTTTGACCATATTTTCTGTAAAATCAAAACAAAAATAAATGAATGGACAGAACTACCGAGGATCTACAAACAAAAACATTTATAATCACTTTTAATCTGGCTTCATTGCCATTTACAAACAATTAATCGAAATCTAAAGTAAGTCTGAAACGCAAAATCCGGCCATTATTTGCATCCGCTACATAAAGAATTTTTTTAAAAAAAGCGACAGAGGTAGGCTGATTGAATTGTGTAAAACCACTTCCACGCCCCCCAAAACTGGCTGTTTGCAGCTTTGTGATACCGGTTGCAGCCGGAGGCTGCACTCCTTCCAGTCCATTGGACGAAAACTGAAACACGGAGTCCTTTGCCCGATCGACGACAAAAATAAAGTTTGATGCATCGCCACTGAGTGTAATTCCTACAGGTTCTTCAAATTTAAAAGGTTCATGCAGCCCTCCATCGGAACGCGACGTATCGCCGTAAGGAAAGAACCGTGGCCTGTATTCTGCGCCAAATTCTGTTTCAATTCTCTCGATAAACTGAACTTTAATTGCAGCATTGGGGTCAAGCATCGTAACCATAAAACTCTGCCCGGTGCGCGCTGTAATTTGAGGAGGTTTTGCGAAAGTGGTTATGGCATATGGCATTTGAAAATAATCATTGAATGTACCTTGAGAGGTGGAAACCGTAACCGGGGTGATGTACTGATCATTATTGTTAAATAAAAGAACAGCGTCGTCCGGACCCAGTATCGGATTTCGGGCGGGTCCGGTCCGGGTGACAAAGTATGAATTGTTTTCTGAAGGATTGTTTGAGCCAATAACGGCAATTTTATTAAACTTTACATTTAAATCTGAAGTAGAATACGTCGTCTTGAAATAAAATGGATGCACTATTTTTCGGATAATACGCGCATTGGATTGGGACAAACGATATCCTTCAGGGCCTGTCATTCTGATCCTGTAAATACAAGTGAAAGTAAAAGTGTTTCCCGCAATGGTCGTATCTGAAGTACCTACAGCAAGAAGATCAAATCGCCTGTCTTGAGCTACAGACCTCAGACCTGGTATAAAAAAGCTACCAATGCGTTTGCCGGTCTCATCCATCTGAATGATTTCCTGAGTAGCTTCATCTGCCACATAGATGAGCTGATCAAACCCAACAATCACATCCACAGGTTTAACAAATCCGGTAAATGCAGGTAAGATCGGAACATAAGCAATGTCTCTGTTTGTAAACTCCGGAACGTCGATAAAGCTTAGGTCTGTTTTCTCACCAAAGTACTTTCCGCATTGTGTCAGCAGCATTAATGTGAATGAAAGTGCGAGAATTTTTTTCATCTTTATGACTTAATTTTTTGCTATCATAAATCTGATGCCGATTAAATGCTGGCTGCCAAAAAACCGGGAGGCAGTAATGGCATAATCAAGCATGAAAGTCTGACCGGTGCCGGCTGGCACGGCAAAACCAATACCTGCAGTAGGAAACACATGTCCCAGAACATTAAGTTTATATCCCACCCTGCCAAAAAACTGGTCATCAAACGAATATTCCGCTCCAAATCGGATATTCTCACTATTGTCATTGGGATGACTGATCTGAAAGGATGTGATGATGGAATGTTTATCCACGCGGTAGGGTTCGATAGACAAACCGATTGAGAATACCGTAGGTACCGGATTGGACTCAAGGGCCACCCCGATTGTACGATTAAACGTCACGGGAATGTCGTCGCGGGAGGCAAGAGAACTACTTCCTCCAAAATTTTGGAGGACTGCGGCAAATTGAAGTTTTTTGAAATCGGTTTTATACAAAAATGCCAGGTCCACTGCAGCCGTATGGTTGTTGAATCCAGCCACGTGTTCATAGACATATTTCAGTGTCAGGCCAAATGAAAACTGCTCGCTGAGCAATTTGGCATAGGTAGCTCCAAAGGCCATGTTTACGACCGAAAATTCGCGGCCAGTACCTCCGGGCATAAATTCAGTTCTTTCCTTAATAAATCCTGAAGTCAGAGAATTTAGAGAAAAACCCCACACGGAGGTCTCCCCGCTCTGTGGATTGACGAATGAGACAAAACTTTGATTGACGCCGGCTCCAATGAATTTATTTGCCAGCGAATATCCTTTTGCTTTCAACTGGACGAGCGCAGCAGGATTGGAGATTACAGAGAAGGCGTCGCCCGACAGGGCTGATGAGGCTCCGCCGATGGCTACAGAGCGGGGATTAATATCGTTTTTGAGAAAGGTAAGTGCCGAGAGACCTGCACGCTCCCCTCCATAATTTGGAAAAACCTGCCCAAATGAAACACGCGGATTCACGACAAGCATCAGAATAAACCACCGTAAAAACAAATGTTTCATCTGTTTAAAATCTGAATGTTACACCATAGAGCAACTGTCGGGGAGGAAGATACCTTGCAGGGTTTCGGGGATCTAAGCCTCTCTCTTGCGGCCCGTTAAATTCGGGGCGTGGATCACGCCAGTCGTTGGGCACGTCGTCGCCATATTCATATGCTCTGCCCGTCACGGGATTGATAATCTGGGCATTTTTATTATTGAGGGCATTTCGCATTTCAATTGAAAGTGTAAATCCGGTATTTCGCCTGATGAAGTAATCATAGCTGATTTTCAGATCGACGTTGTGCCAGGGTGTAGCCAGGCGGGAGAGGAATTTGTCGTTTTCCGGCATAAACAAAGGACGCTCGACTCCGGGCCTTACTTCCAACTCGCCTACACGACGCATCGGTGTATATCGGAATCCGCTTGTGTACTGATAAATCGCAAATGCTCTGAAGCCGGTAATTTTTTTGCCCATAATCCTCAATGTTGAATCCGGGCTGAACATCAGGCCGACGTTTATATTCCAGGGCCTGTCAAAGGCAAGAAACTGCTCCCGTGCAAGCTGAACTTCGCCGGTTTGGGCAATTTGGAGAGCAGACTCTCTGGCCGAATTTGATTTGCCTCTGGCTACCTGATAGGCTGCATTTCCAAAAAAGTTGTAATGTGTATATATGCGATAATTAAATCCGAGTTCAACTCCTGCGATACGGGCGTAGTCCTGGTTGATAAACATGGTTCGTGTCACAAATCGCCCGGTGGGATCGCGGGTTATGACGGAGCGCGAAACGATATAATCAAACCTGTTATTGTTGAAGGCTGTGAGGGTAAATCCGAAGTCCTTATTGACTTTGGTTTTGATCCCCACTTCATAGCTTACATTGATCTCCGGGTCTATATCCGGATTTCCTAAATTGGCAAGAAATGATCGATTCTGAAATACCGGATCCAATCCTGCATAGACAAATCGAGGGTGTGGCATGCGCATACTATGGCCATAGTTGAAGTACAAGACATTATTTTCTGTGACGGGAAAGGAGACATTGATTCTCGGCATAAGCCGTGCCTTCCAGCGAAGGCCAAAAATTCGGGTGGTCTTGTTTAAATAATCCTGCCTCACCTGATTAATGACAGGGCTGGCCGGATTATCGACGGCATCATCCGCGAAGCGACCCATTGCCCAGTAATTCAAGCGAAGACCTAAAGTCGCCTGGATGCCTTTATAAGTGATTTTATCTTCGGCAAAGAGTCCGCCATGGTGGGGTCTTACGGCCCAAATATCATTAGAAGATCCGATACTTACTGAAGGTGTGAAAGTGGTGTCGTTGATGCGGATCGGGGCACCCACCCAAGGGCGGATGACATCCACCCATTGATATTCGTTAGCTGAATGCTGAATACCGAATGAGATAAAATTCACATTGTCATTTGGATTGTACGTAAACTTTGTCCTCATGGAATATTCCTGAGCATAGTGGTCGTGCCATACAGGAGTGATCCCACCATTATTGACAAGGCCGTTGCCGGGCAAAACGAAATACGTCCCGGAGGGATCTCCGGGATTAAAAATTTCCACTGGATCAGTGGTTATATGGTCTTCATCAAAAATCTGGTCGACGGTCTCTGTGCGGAATGGTCTGCCATTGGCATCCGCTCTCAGATTGGTAAACAATCTTCCAAGAGAGACATTAACACCCAATTTTTTGTTTATCAAATGATTAATATTAATGGCATTCAAAATTGACTTATGGGTATAGGTCGTTGCATTATCCAGGTTTTGACTTCTTGAGTACTGAAAGCCTGGGACGAGAATGGCATCAAAGCCGACAATCTGCAACATCCGGGTATTTTGGTTGATGGACAAACTGTACTGGTTGGTAATTGTGATTTTGGTTCCGGGTTTGAGTTGGTAAGCGAGTTTCAGTGTATGTATGTGGGTATTTGAATATCTTGGAGCGAGCAGCTCTGAGTTTTTTGGCAGAAGGGATGATATCAGTTGATTGGCCGTAGGCCCAAAATACTCATCTGTAAGACGGGTAGTCAGGTTGTTAAAAATGGTTAATTTATTTTTTGTGCCGGGGACCGGGGAGGCAAAAGTCAATTCCACGATATCCGTATTAAATGAAGTGGGGTTAAAGCGATTGACCAAATAGTCACGTTGCCAATTTCCCGAAATCTCAAAATGATCTCCCCCTTCGCGAATGGTAGTCGAAATAACCCCGGAGGAACCTCCGCCAAATTCTGCACCTGCTCCTCCTGTAATCAAGGATAGACTGTTGATTGCATTCGAACTTACCTCCACGCCAAATCCCGTACCTGCCAGCGGATCCTGAGCCGAGATTCCGTCAATAATGTATTCGGTCTCATACACGCGCGCACCCCGTATCTGAAGTCCGTCCGGCGTACGCACTACTCCGGCCTGCATGGAGACCAGTTCCTGAACATTGCGAACGTTCATCTGGCTGATTTCTTCAAACTTGAAGTTGATCTCACTTCGCGCACTTTCGAGATTTACAGTACTTTTTCGGCCCACTACTGTTACTTCATTGAGGGATTCGGTCTGAGGACGCAGCGCAATATTGAGCACTTTTGTCTCACCGGGCCTGAGGGTAATATCGGTGATCATTTGAGTGGTATAACCAATGTATTGCACCCTGACGACATAATCACCGGGTCTGATGTTACTGATCTGATATAACCCATTGACATCTGTCGATGCACCCATATACGTACCTACAATGACAACTCCTGCGCCGATGAGTTCTTCACCGGTTGTTGCATCCGTTACCTTTCCTTTCAGAGTACTCGTCCTGGGTTGTGAAAACGCGGTGCAAGCCATTAGAGACAGGCTCACAATGAGAAGTCCCCTCATTTTACCAGTTGAAATCATGCGTGAGTACTTGATTGAGCAATGTTTGCAGATTTGAGCCATCCTGGGCAAAGTGATGTAGGTTTATACCGAAAAATACCTGTTGCACATTACCTTGTCCGTTTCTTCTGAGGACGCCGACAAGATTGTCTCCCTGCCATCCTTGCAGTCGGGTCAGCTGTGCGCGGTAGAAGGGTTCAGAATCCGGAGACCGCACAATAGGTACCAGACCTGTGAGAACAAACTGAGGTTTCATCGAAGGGTATTGAGAGGGGGTGCCTTGTACTGAATAGATGGTACTGTCGGATGTCAAGCGCGCCTGTCCGCCAGAGACAACTATGCCGTCAATCGGATACGCAATTGAGAATGCCGTAATATCTGCATTGGCCGTCAGGGTGGTTGTAATTAAAGATTTACCTCCGATGTTGTTAAAATGGGCAACGGATGGTGCCATAAATACAAGAAGCGAACCTGATTGGCCGGTGACCGGATTTTGAAAATTTGTCGGATCGGTGAAAATAAATAACTTTTTGTATTGAGCAATGAGATGTCTAAAGGTCGGATTCCAAAATTTGGGACGAAACTTTCCCTGGTTTCTCAGCAAATCGATAAAATCATATCCCTGCGATAAAATTTGATTCAGAATCGGTCTGTAAATTTCTGAAATATTTTCAGGTTGGCCGGCAATAACCAGAAAGTCACTTGAAGCTGGTAGCATGACGACCGAAATGGACGTATCCACTCTACTTACCGAATTGGCAATGTCAAAGGCCCGAATGTAGAAAACATTGGTATCGTTGTATCGTATTCGGTCAAATCCTGATGAATGCGGATTCAGAAGGTTGTCAATGAAGACATCAGCGGGATGCACACCGGTCTGAAATGGTTTTTTCAGCACGACGGTGAATAGATTGGAATTTCTTGGTATTTGTATCCAATCTCCGTCATTGGCTTTTATTTCGACACGGGTGATGGTATTGTCCCCGTCTGCATCCGTAGCTCTCCATCTGAAGGTAGCAGCGATATATACGGTGTCAGAGGGTTGAGATGCTTTGTCAAATTCAGCTACAGGAGGGGTATTTCGAAGGGGAATTTTCAGATAAGCCGGATTTGGATCCCGCGCCCCCAGGTTGTCGATAGCACGCACCCGGAATTCGATGTCGTCTGTATCATTTCCGGCAGTCAGCGAAAAACGAAAGACACTATCTGTACGCGAAGTGAATTTCCAGGATTGGCCATCGATGCTAAATTCATAACCGGTCACATATCCGTCGGGATCTGTACCATACCATGAAAGAAATACTGTGGAATTAAGTCGGTTTTCTCCTACCCGGTTGATTTCATTGAGAAATAGCCGGGTATTAGGAGGCAGGTTCTCCCTGAAACTCCCGCGTCTGCAGCAGAGGCTAAGCAAAACAACCGCGAAAAGCAGCAACCAAACTCTGATCCGCATATCCTTTTTCTTTTTTTTTAAATAAAAGGCCGGTACGACCGGCCTTTTATTTCTTAAACATTTATTGGATTATGATTTTCGAGTTGGATATAGAACCACTGCCAGACGTCAAAGTAAGAATATACATTCCCGGCTTGAAATGGGACACATCGTATGTATTGACCTCGTATGGTCTGATATCAATTGTCTTTACGATTCTGCCTTGCAGATCGGTAAAGGTCGCCTTTACCGGATCAGCCGATGAAGATGTAATGTTAAGGACGTCTTTAGCCGGATTGGGATACACCGATACTCTGATCAGGTCAAACTCCCGGGTATGGATCGGTGAAGTCGGACGATTGGTCACCGGAAGAAGCGGAAAGTTTGCCCCAATAAAATCGTCATTGGCCCGGGGATGAAGTTTGAAATTTGAAAAGCTAAAGAATATGATTCCCTGTACTGCATCGAAGGTCATTGTGTCGCTGGTCACGATCGGAGGCACATTCATTGTACCGTCTACGGTAGCATACATGGAATCTGTCACCGGCTGTACCCACAGCGAACTGAAGGCTGTATTACTCTGTCGGCCGGCGTGAACCCTGAAAGAATTTGTAGGAGATGTGAATCCCGCCTGGGTTGCGATCCGATATTCACCAAATGTGAGTTTGGGATCCGTAATTCGGATTTTCTGACCCTGGTTTGGATGCTGAAATCGGACGAGCATTCCCTCATATTTTTCCATATTCAGAGGATGCAACGTGGCACTGTCAGATGGATTGAGTATCACGGGTTGAACAGAGGTGCTGTCCAGTTTACCGGTTTTTTGCACATTGACCACTTGTAGTCTGGTGAAGTTAAAGAACTCTTCGACCACTCCGGTCACCTGCACTTCTTCATGTCTGAAAAGATCAAACAAGCCTACACCTACACACCAAATACCCGCCCATTCATTATAATCAGGATCCTGGATGTAAACGTATCCCATATCCTGATCTTTAGCCGTAGAGGTCACGATACCGCGCACGGTTACCTGCCGACCAGTGTAGGGTGAATTTCCGCCGTCCAAAACGTATTGGATATCAGGGATGACCATACCTGAAGGCCGCACTGTGTAGTGAAAAACTCTTGGTTCGTTGTTAAAAGTACCTACCGGCAGGCGCGCTACATTACCTTGATTATCCACTGCGCGTATGTAGTAGCGAACTACCGTGTTCAGAGGTTGGGCGGGTAAAGTTACCTGATATTCATCGGTTGATCCGGGTTTTAAAGTCGCTGTGACAGAGTCAAACTGAGCTATCGGTGTGCTTAGATTGGCGCTGTAAAATACTTTGGCACTGGCAACAGATCCATCTGGATCATTTGCTGTAAAAGAGATGGTAACCGGCTGCGTGGCATTTGGAACGGATGGGACTCTTTCTTTGTCAGATATCACAGGAGGGGTAGCTCCCAGGACATAATGAGTTGAATCAAATGGATTTAATTCATATCCACGTCCATTCAATCCTGTACATCCATTGGCTGAATGCAGAATTATTCCTTTGATTTTTTGGAAAAAAGCTCCGACTACCGGTGGCTGAAACAGCCCGGTACCAGGACCTCCATTGATGGTTGCATAAGGTGAGTTGGGGTTATTGACCTGATAGGACGGCAATCTTTGGGCAATAAAGCGATCCGAAACATTTATTCGGTTGCCATTTGCATCTACCACATCAAAACTTACCCTCGTATTGTTTGAAAAAAAATCAACACTTACAACAGTGACATTTTGAATTTCAACAAATGCTCCCTCCCACTGCTCACCTGTGGGTAGCTGATTGATGCGGTTGTTATCATTGAGTTGACCTACGGATACAACTACCGGCTGAGGAATTGGTGCATTGGAGGATATTAGATTGATGTGGCTAAACTGCTGGGGCTCTATTTGAGTGTTGCGGTTGAAGTTTTTGACAAGACCAATGACTTCTACCACATCACCGGCGACTACCTGCCATGCCACCGGATGGGGGACCAACTGATTTCCGCTAGGATACCAGCCAGCCACTTCCACCGCCTTGAAAGGTCCCATCTGGCCTGCTGCTGCAGTATCGACGATATACATAAAAGGTCTGAAACCTCCCTGCACTGCTGAAGAAGGAACCTCCACCCTACCTCCATCTACGATGACGATGCCTCGGGTACGGATAAGCTGATTTTCATACTGTGAGGAATCCACACAATTCGCAAGATTTGTAGGCGACACATATTGAATGTCATGAATGCTCACATAGGGAACTGTAGTTTGTGCTTGTGCCCATATGGTTATAAAAGCACTTAAGAGAATGAAAGCGTATTTATTCATCTTCATGGTTTTTACTTATTTAATGATTACAAAATTTCCGGTATAGCGTTTTCGGGTGTCCAAATCAATTATTGTATACAAATACAATCCTCTGGAAATGATTTGTGTATTTTTTGAGAGCAGATCCCAGGCATGTTCGCCTCCGCTGAAGCGATTGCGATCAGGATTTTCAGCAGCAAATGATCTGAACCATCGGATATCAGTGCCGTTGTAATTTTCATCGTGCGTGATCTCATCGATGAGTTCACCTACGGGATTGTAAATAGATATTTTGCACCTCTTTGGCAGATTTGCAAAATAGATTTTGCGTGTCTCTTCCTGAAAGTTGCTTACCCCTTCCCATGAGCTGCCGTAGTAATAGGGATTTGGATATACAAAAGGTTCGTTTTCATTCATATTTTCATTTGGCACTGTGCCTGGAAATGCTCTGAATTGATTCGCCAGAATGGATGATTCAAGTTTATCGAGATTCAATGAGACATCACCTCGGTCAAAAGCGGTGACCGATACAGCGTACTGCCAGCCATTTAGTAAATTGTCTATGGTGTACTTAAAGTGATATTCGATGGTATCATCCTCAAATTTTATTGGAGACGGCAAGCGTATTTTTTCCAATCCCACATCATTGCCAACACCGTTGATTTCATCAAACTCTGCAGTCAACACGAAGGCTTCACTTACATTCTGAATATCTGCTACATCAAATCCCAGCTTGGTAAT
Source organism: uncultured Flavobacteriales bacterium (assembly GCA_937929815.1). Lineage (GTDB taxonomy): Bacteria > Bacteroidota > Bacteroidia > Flavobacteriales > Schleiferiaceae > Thermaurantimonas. Next base: position 16,544 of record CALFUW010000118.1, read on the forward strand.
GTAGATGCGAAATCCTTCGAAGTCCATCTCTTGCAATATGGGGTCTATACTAAACAGAGAGTTATCAGACCAATAGATCTCAAGTTTTCCAACTCCAGGCTCAACTCTGGTTCGCGGTATATCAGGAGGAGCTGGAAGTATAAATCTCGTAATCTTACCATTGCCATCAATATCTTCACCCGGGTCCAGTACCCCGTTAAAATTTTTATCTTCGCCGTTGTATGCCACCTGCACCCAGTTGCTATTTGTTATGAGATTGGTGCGCTGGAGTTCACTATTGACAGAATTTGGGTTGCCATCTTCAAATTTTCTGGCAATGATGTAGGCAAATGTGACTTCGATTTCGTCGCCGGGCAAAAAATCATTAAACGGACCTACACTGACCAGATCCGACCTGTTTCCGCTCTTGTTCAGTTCGGTTTGTAAGTCCACACCGAGGGTGGATTGACAGGCCGGTGAAGCCGGATTTGACCAGCAGGGATGGTGATTGAGGCCTGCCGTCATTTTGTTGTATCGAAGTTCGTCGTTGTTTGGAAAGAAGAAAATCGGATTATTGGCATTATTAAACTGCCAGGCATTGTAGTGTGCTTTAAAATTCTCTTTTATCCATTGACCTGTTTTTTGATTAAACGTACTGTCAAGCAGAAAGTGATGAAATCCAAACTTATCTTCAGCCCCTAAAAACTTCTGACCTATATAACTCTCTGTAAATCCGACATCACCTGTAGCATCATAGCAGTAGGCCAATCCTAAAGAATCCATATATCCGTTACCACCCTGGCTGTAAAAAACACTCCCACCCGCCCCGGCAGGGGTAACTCTTATGTTGCGGACTACGGTATTGTTCCACAACGCGACATAAAGGCTATCAAAAGATTCGTTGCCTATGTTTTTCAAACGATAATTCACAACGACGAAAAAGTCTGAAAATGAAAAATTCCAGTTGTAGGTCTCCTGCGTTACCTGAATATTCATGGGAAACTGGTGACCTGTGATTGGAATCGTTGTTCCCGGAATGGTTTGACTCACATCATTAAACACGGCCACAAAATCCTGGTGAGATACAGCAAATGGAGTAAAGAATCTGGAATCGGTCAGTGAGGATCTTTCCTGAAATGCAGGAGCCCCGATTGGGACGGTAAATTCAAAACCAGACCTCCCTGGAGCATATCCTTGTGGAGCATCTAAGGCAGAGGTACTTACAAGCACACTTCCATCGCCACGTCTGATACCTCCGACCCAAAGCCCCCCTTCAAAAAGGTGTTCGATACCGCTGCCGGCCGGATACTCACAGCTCTGACGACCTGTGCCATCTCTGTAACCCCTGAATGCATTGCCGAATGTACCAGCATTGGTGACCGTAAGACGAATATTAGATGCGTTGGTAACCCGCTCTTCAAACTGTTGACCCGACAGATTCCATGCAC
>CALFUW010000119.1 GCA_937929815.1 uncultured Flavobacteriales bacterium
GTAGGGGCGAACCCTAAAATTGGATGTGTCGGCCGAAAACTCTCTTCTGCGAAATGAAAAATCCCGGGATTTCATTTCTGAGTTTTGAAAAGCAATCGCCACATCACCGCGCAGACCCGCAGGTGAGAGAGCCATCTTTCCGTGTGCTTTCATTTGAATATCGTCATACAGGTCAAAGGGACGGATTGTATTTTGAGTAAAAAGGACGTCCCGCTTTGGCTCCCAATGGAGAACTGCATTTTCGACGGTTACATGTGGCACGTTATATTTTGAATCCTCGGCTATGGTATAGGCTACATCGATGGCATTGGTAGAATCGGGAAAGAAAAAAAACTCCTGCGCCACAGCATAAGACGACAGATAGTCCAATCGGCCATTCCCGCGCAGACCCTTATTAGAGAGAGAAAGCTTTTGAGTAAACTTCCCTTTGCTGCCATAGGCCGGGAGACCGCCGGAAGGCGTTTCCATCTCAAATCCAAGCGAATAATCCCGCTGTACTTTTATTGTCTCCTGTATATCCGGAAAAATACCCGCACTGACCAATGTGCCTTCAAAGGAGATGCCTTCAGTCTTCTTATTGTCCAGACTGTCGATTGTAAAAGGCTCCAGCCTTACAAAAAAATCCTTCTTGTTGTAGGCTCCGGAGTGAATGGAGGGCTTGTCGTAATAAATGTAAGATTCTTTAATAGATTTAAAAATGGGGTATTCACCAAAGGATTTGCGCCCGGATTTATTGTTTGGTTTGTCGATATCTAACTGTCCTGAAAGATCTGCCAATACACTTTGAACATTGACCAGCGTGACGATTCCTGTGGCATCTTTCTCAAAACGCTCCACCGCAAATCGCATCGAATCAATGGTGGGCATATCTATGATAAAAGCGTCATATTTAAATTTGAATTCTCTGCCCCAAAAACTAAATCTTCCCGCAAGGATCCTTCCGCTAAAATCAAAATTCAGATTGCGGTGCATTACTATTTTGCGGTCTGCGGGAAACAATCCCACCTGTTGAGAGTCGCTGAGTGCGACCACATTTACACCATCGATCGTAAGGTCGTGTGTCAGGAGACTAAGTGTGGCATTGGGCCTGCCGCTTACCGACGATACAAACTGAATTACATCAAAGTCTCTTTTATCAAGGTAATTGTTTACATACTCGTATGTGCGAGGTAGTATTGTGGCCCTGTGGTTGTTTAAGTCATATTTCAAAAAACCCTCCACAGCCAGATTCATTAGAAATATTCGGCCATTCTGAGGATTTATTCGCAGATACTCTGCTACTTTGTCTGCATCCAATTCTTCGGAGCCAAAGTATTTACTCATTTCGATGACCTCCATCAAAGGATGCTTTGTGCTCAGACCCCTGAGTCGGTCCATTCGCTCTTCGCGGTAGTACTGAGCTGATTCAAAAGTAGCAGGTGTTTCGATGCCCTGATTTAGATTCGAAAGAAGAATTTTTTCCCCGCCTAGCGTCCATGCGATGGTTTGAAAACGCATGTTGAGTTGATGGTACGTATTTACAAACGGAGATCTCCCCAGGCCTTCGTCCTGGCGGACAAGAGTCACGGTCCTAGCTTCGGGAATAAGCCTGTAGTACAATCGTGGATGATATATGCTGTCACTATCAAGAATTAAAGACAGTTGCACTGCTTCGGAGGTGAAGAGGTTGGGCTTGAGACTAAATCGCTCACCACGCACTATGAGCTGTGGCTTATTTTGATGATAGTGAATAAAAGATGCAGGTGCATCGGCTGAGCCTGAAGCAAAAACTCCACTGCCGACAACCGAAAATCCCCCTACATAATCCACATCATTGACAATATTTTTGATAACTATGTCCTTTCGGTACGCATAAAATCGCGGAAAACTAGCCGATTCCGGTGTGTTGCGACTACTCAGTCGCTCCTCTAGCCGACCTTTGACCGGTTCTTTGAGATACACTTGTGTAAACAAGGTAACGCTGTCAGCCTCGAAGAAGGCTTTTGACGTTTGTATCTGATAATTTTGAAAACGCGCAGTTGCCGAATCCCGGCTCAGCCCGGCACGCTCCCAATAGATGTAGCCGTCTTCTCCTTTCCAGATGAGCGATTTTGGAAAATACCGGCCTTTAGTTTTTTCCAAAAACGTGCTGTCGCCCCTGAAGGTGGCATACAGGTCGGTCTCCGAGATGGTAAATACAGGTTCTTTATCAAATTCAAATTCAAAAGTACCAGTAAATACCCACCGAAGTTGTCCGTCATTAAATAACTCACCTTTCAGAAATACCCCGTGCATGACGGATATGTAATCGCGAATAGCTCGATTGGGATTTTTCTGGGCAAAGTTTTCGAAATCTTCATGAAATCTGAGTGCATGTGCAGAATCTTCCTGATTGGTGAGGTGTGCAATGACCTTGAACCAATCGTCCCAAGCGTCCAAATCAAGCAATCGCTTTTTGAGCATGGTGTTGCTCGTCTTAACAATATATTCGAAAGCTTCCCCGGAAAGCTGTCCACTTGTCAGAATCGGGGTTAACTCCTGTACAATCTTTGCAGCCCGATCTTTGTCCTGCTCTTTCAAGACCTCAAATACCTGTGACCTCCATACGGCAGTATCCGTGCTGAAATTCCGGACCTTCTGACCCGCAGCTCCTGTGGTCACTAGTGCCATAATGACTATTAGAATAAATCGAAGTTTGGATGTGCTCATGAGCTTAAAGCCTTATATCGATAGTTTAGAGCGACCCAGTTATTAAGCGAAAAACGATCAGCAAGAATCAAATGGTATGCTGTGCACAGAGAATGAATATCTTCTTCGTCGCTTTCATAAAAACCGGAAATCAGCAGGCTCCCTTCCTTTTGGAGATGCCTTACATAAATCGGAATATCCTGAATCAGGACATTGCGCTGAATGTTGGCCAGAATGACGTCGAATTTGCCATTGATTTTTGCTGCATCACCATGAATTACAGATATTTCGACGGAGTTTAGCTTGGCATTTTCGAGCGAGTTTTCTACAGCCCATGGATCTGTGTCGATACCTGTAGCAGCCTTTGCCCCCAATTTCAGAGCCAGTATTCCCAAGACTCCGGTCCCACATCCCATATCTAATACACGCTTTCCGGTAAGGTTCATTCTCTTCATCAGCATACACATACCTAAAGTCGTAGCGTGGTGGCCAGTGCCAAATGCCATTTTTGGAGATATGGTGAGGGTGTACCGAAAGCCCTGTTTATCCTCGTGAAACGGAGCCTTGATTCTCAAAAAATCAGGTATTTCGACAGGGTCAAAATTTTTTTCCCATTCTTTGTTCCAGTTTTGAACGGGAGTGCGCTCTACATGCAGGAGTATAGTCGTTTTGTCTTCGTATGATTCCAGTATCCTTCTGGCACTCTCTTCGTCTATGGATTCCTCCTGCCCCCATGCGACAAAACCAGAGGAGGTATCTTCAAACATATCAAATCCACAATCACCCAATTCGCAGATGATCAAATCCTTCCATGGGTTCACTTCTCCCAGCGAAACAGTGTATCCTAAATAATGGCCGTCTTTATTTACGTTCACAGGTTTGATTGATTTCTATGATCATTACAAAGGTAGGGTACTTTCGGAGCCGAGTATTCCACAGAATTCTAAACACTCCCCCAAACATAGGCAAACAATTCATTAAACGATTTGGCATAAATCTTGTCCAATTAACAAAACCAAATCAATCATGAAAAACGTCCTAAAAATCCTTGGCATCCTTTTTTTGCCTGTGGCTTTGACACATGCCCAATCCGATGAAACGCCTGTCCCATCTCCACAAAAGGTGCGTGAAATGTCGCGGAAAAACACTGAGCGACTCACAGAACGACTAAGACTCTCTGAGCAGCAGATCGTAGAGGTATCAAATATCAACGATGAAATGGCCGAAAGAATGATTCAGCTCAATCAACAAAGGCAAAACATTATGCAGGAGAGAGAAGAAAAACTAAAAAAAGTACTGACCGAAGAACAATATCAAAAATTACAAAGCGAACGCTCCGAGAAACGAAAGAAAGCAAAAGAGCTCAGAAGCAGAAGATAAATTCATGTGACGCGTGATTATCGAAAAGCCTGGGTGAATAGCACTCAGGCTTTTTTTATGAAAGAATGCTTTGCCGGTACATAAATTCGAGCTGCTCGTTGATTCGCTGAAGTTTGTTTAGAAGTTCGGTATTTTCTTTTTTGAGGCGGTACATTTCATAGGCGCTTTCGATGGCAGTGCGCATATCGTGCTCGTGCCACGGCTTAGTGATATACCGAAACACATGACCTACGTTGATAGCATCTATGACGGCCTTGATGTCGGCGTAGCCTGTAAGAAGCATCCGAACAGTGTCAGGATATTTATCAAATAAAATTCCCAAAAATTCTGTGCCTTGCATTTCTGGCATTCGCTGATCGCTGATGACCACGTGAGCTTCATTGGCCTCTAACCAATCCAATGCCTCCTTAGCACTTAGGAAGGTTTCTACGGAATAGTATCGTCGAAAATTTGATTTAAATGCTGTGAGATTAGACATTTCATCGTCCACATAGATTACCTTGATTGGATTAGAAAGGTCGTTGTTCATTCCGATCGTATTTGAAAGTGGTAAAATTAGAATGGTCTAAATTACAAAGTTTAATCAAAAAATTGTACAAAAAAATTATTTCAATATTTCTTACAATAGATGGAAGATCTATTTTATAAAAAAAATATTTTTTGCCCAGCAAAAGTTTATATAAAACACATAGTTACGGAATGGTAAAGGATATTTGTGATACACAAAAAGTGTTATTTTAGCGACATACTACCAATGTAAACCTACGACCTACCCTATGAACTCAACTCTTACTTCCCCTGCCGTTTATAGGGCAGAATTTCTGTCTTCAAGTCAATTAAACTACCAAAAAAATCGGCTCAGAATATCTGAAATTGTTGATTTAAGAGAGTCAATTTATCTGGAACTTTTCAAAATTTTAAATCCAGAAATCACAACTAAAAATCCTCATTTTGAAAAATTATCAAGAGAATTTATACATCAAAAATATTCTGAAAAGTCTGAAATTTGGGTCTTTTATCCATGGAAATATTCAGCATATTGCATACCGTCTGAAGAAGATTTTGTCAAGGTACGCACCTCCCGGAATCAATATAAACTTACGCCTCGGGAGCAAGCACTGCTTTCTCGAAAGAAAGTGGGAATCATCGGTCTGTCGGTAGGTCAGACCATAGCGCTAACTATGGCGATGGAACGGTCTGCGACCGAGTTTCGGCTCGCCGATCACGATGTCCTCGAACTGAGCAATATCAATCGCCT
>CALFUW010000120.1 GCA_937929815.1 uncultured Flavobacteriales bacterium
TTGCATGGATTCCAATTCATTTGACTTTAGAAAACTATTGGTTTCAGATTCCGGAAGATATCTTTCGTGGCTCTGCCTATCTGACAGCGCAGCAGATCCTTCTGTCTGGAATTGGACATTAATTGACGTTCAAAAGAAAGGATTTAAGCCAATCGTTTCAGACACCCTTCTCCAGAATAAATATTTTAATTCCTACGGCCGATGGATTTTTTCGGAATCTGAAAAGCGGCTGTATTTAACCTTGTATTCCGACGCCCCCATGAAGGAAAAACCAGATACAACGCTTGCAGAAGACGAAAAACCTGAATTTGATCTGTTTTCTCATACGGATTATCACCTTATGACCTGGCAGCTTGCCAACGTGGAGAAACTCAAATCTGCAGGGATTATGGCTTTGTTTGAGATATCCGATAAAAAAGCAACTCTTCTCACTGAATCTTCCGAAGAAGTGGCCATTATTACCACCGATGTGGATCAGCCCTGGATTCTCACGGCTCGCAATACTGGTCTGGACGATGGCAGAAACTGGGAATTTCCTGAACAGTATACCTACCACATTGTGCATGCCAACTCCGGAAAGCGCATACAGGTAGCTCGTGACCTTAGAGAATCAGCTGAATTGTCACCAGGGTCAAATTTTGTTCTGTGGTTTGATCGGGTCAGCCGACATTGGATGATTTTCAGCATTCGAAACCAAAAAATTTACCCCATAGCTACAGATGTAGCCTCCGTGTGGCACAATCATGAGCACGACCAGCCCTCTCCCTCCCCTGCCTATGGCATGGCAGGATTTACCGCAGGCGACAAGTGGGTATGGCTTTACGACCGCTATCACATCATAGCCGCTGATCCTGAAGCAAAACAAAAATCAGTGGTATTAACATCGTTCTCCGATTCCACACATACGGTCAGATACCGAAGTGCGTATCGAAAAGAGCGATTCATAGGTCAAAATGGAAAAAATGTATTTCTGGTGCAAAAAAATAATTTGACTAAAGATGAAACGCTTTTGGCATTTAACATTCAGTTAAACAAAGTCAGCAACCAATACGCGCTGCATAAATCCCTTCACCAACTCAAGGGCGGAGAAGGCGGACAATGGCTGTTGCTACGAGAAGAAAGCTACCGTAACTACCCTGAAATCCAAACAATAAGCACCGATCTGACTCGTGTGCACAAGTGGACAGATGCAGGTCAGCAATACGCGAGTTTCAACCTTGGAAAGGCACATTCATTTCCCTACAAGGTGCGTCTCAGCAATGATTCACTCGTGGACTTAAAAGGTCTGGTATACATCGATGACCGCCATACCGAAAAGGTGCCGGCTATCGTTTATTTTTATGAGCGGAGCTCCGACAATTTACACAAGCATTATGCTCCGAGATTCAGCCGTAGCATTATTAATCCCGCAATATATGTATCACACGGATATGCGGTCATCATTCCTGACATCACATACAGTATTTCCAATCCGGGAGAAGACGCTCTGCGCTGTGTCACGGCAGCTGTGGATGAGGCCTTAAAGCACTGGCCTATCATCGATTCCATGCGACTTGGCCTGAATGGTCAGAGCTGGGGCGGATATCAAGTGGCATACATTATCACTCAGACCTCCAGGTTTAAGGCTGCCTTTGCCGGTGCACCCGTTGCAAACATGACAAGTGCCTATGGAGGAATTCGATGGGGCACCGGTTACAGCCGAATTTCACAATATGAAAAAGGCCAAAGCCGGATAGGTTCCAATCTATGGGACGACTTAGACTCTTACATCCGAAACAGCCCGCTGTTTCACATTCCCAATGTGACTACCCCCGTACTGATAATGCACAACGACCGCGATGGAGCCGTACCTTACTATCAGGGACTCGAACTTTTCATGGGCTTAAAAAGACTCAACAAACCTGTCTGGCTACTCATTTACAATAAAGAAGACCACAACCTGACTCAGCTAAAAAACATGAAAGACCTCACAATAAAGACTCTTCAGTTTTACTCTCATTTTCTGAAAGGCGACCCAATGCCAAATTGGATGAAACACGGAATACCCGCACACCGGAAAGGATTGGATTTTTGAGAGGTCTGTAGTCTATCATCACTCTTATTTTGTCCAAAATGTAGATTTATCATCAAAAACTTTAGCAGCTTAAATTCGTTTTGTGAGCAAGGAGATGAGAGGAATACGGTTTACCAAATACACAGGAAAGGAAAAGACGCCATTTGAGAAATACATGGACGTCTTCAAAGAACTTCTGCTGCATACTTCTGGCGATGTGGATGAGGCGATAGACTGGCTAAGAGAACTTGACAAACAATATGACATATCAGGAGATCCGCAGTACAAAACCGACCAATTTCTGGAAGATCTGATGAAAAAAGGCATGATCCGCGAAGAAATCAGACCCGACGGCAGTATGCAGCAGGTTCCTTCTGCCCGTTTGGAACAACTCATCCGGCAGAGTGCTCTCGAGCAGATTTTCGGGAAGTTAAAAAAAACACCGACCGGAAACCACCGCACAAAAAAAACCGGTTCCGGAGACGAAACCGCGGAAAACCTAAGACCTTATGTGTTTGGTGACTCTGCCAATGTGATCGATATGCATCAGAGCCTGCTCAATGCCCAGCGAAACTCCGGAATCGATCACCTTCAGATTCGGGAAGATGACCTTGTGGTGCGCGAGACATTTCACAACTCTCAGGTGAGTACTGTCCTGATGATTGATATATCACATTCGATGATCCTCTATGGCGAAGACCGAATAACCCCCGCAAAAAAAGTAGCCCTTGCATTGAGCGAATTGATAAAAATCCGATATCCTAAAGACACGCTGGATATTTTGGTCTTCGGAGATGATGCCTGGCCGGTACAAGTGGGTGAAATCCCTTACCTCCAGGTTGGCCCGTACCATACCAATACCGTAGCCGGATTGCAATTAGCCCTGGATATTCTCCGAAAGCGCAAAGCACCTAATAAGCGAATCTTTATGATTACGGACGGAAAGCCTTCCTGCCTCAAAGAGTCGGACGGCACATACTACAAAAACAGCTTTGGACTGGACGAATACATAGTAAGCAAGTGCCTGAATATGGCCGCTCAATGCCGCCGTATGCAAATCCCCATCACCACATTTATGATCGCACGTGATCCTTATCTTCAGCAATTTGTCAAAAAATTCACAGCGGCAAATAAGGGGAAGGCCCTGTATGTGGGATTAAAAAATCTGGGTCAAATCATTTTGGAAGATTTTGAAAACAACCGAACCAAGAAACTCTGAAAATGAATTTTAATACTGCCGATATCACGGGAATACGTACACTGGGACAACTTAAGAAATCCGGCTATCGAACCAGGAAGTTGAAAGACGAACTTCGTGAAAATTTGATCGCTGCGCTTCGCAACAATCAAAATGTATTTGAGGGCATACACGGATATGAACACACTGTGCTACCACAGATTTTCAGAGCCATATTGAGTCAGCACAATATCTCTTTGCTTGGTCTGAGAGGTCAGGCCAAAACCCGCATTGCACGGCTTATGACTGGGCTGCTCGACGAGTTCATCCCCTACATTGAGACAAGTGAGCTCAGAGAAGATCCCTTTAATCCTATCACAAATCTGAGTCAAAAGCTTTTGGAAGAAGCCGGAGACGACACCCCGATAGCATGGATGAACAGATCAGAGCGCTACTTTGAAAAGCTGGCCACCCCTGATGTGACCATAGCCGATCTGATCGGAGATATTGACCCTATCAAGGCCGCCAATCTGAGACTGCCCTATACAGATGAGCGCGTAATTCACTACGGAATGATTCCTCGGGCACACCGGAGCATTTTTGTGATCAACGAACTCCCGGACCTACAGGCAAGAATTCAGGTAGCTTTGTTCAATATTTTGGAAGAAGGTGATGTTCAGATACGCGGATTCAATATCCGGCTACCACTCGACATTCAGTTTGTCTTCACCGCTAACCCCGAAGATTACACACAGCGCGGCTCCATCGTCACCCCTTTAAAAGACCGAATAGGCTCTCAGATCATCACTCATTACCCGATGGACATCGAGGTTTCAAAACGCATCACCGCTCAGGAATCTCAAATCTCTGAGGATCAATATAAATGTGTCAAAATACTACCCATTGCCTCCACCTTGCTGGAACAAATTGCTATAGAAGCCCGGCAGTCTGAATATGTAGATGCAAAAAGTGGTGTCTCAGCCAGGCTGACCATTTCCGCTCTCGAAAACCTCTACAGCACTTGCGAACTGCGCCTGATCAAAACAAAACAGAAATCAACCTTCTCTAGGCTTGTAGATTTTGAAGGGGTAATACCTTCCATTACCGGCAAAGTGGAACTGGTATATGAAGGTGAAAAGGAAGGTGCCGAAATCGTTGCCGAAAATCTGATCAGTTCCGCTGTGAAAATACTTCTGAAATCCTCTCCGATTCCTGCTCTTGACAAGTTGAAAGCCACTGATGAGGTCAATCCTCTGAACAAAATCATCAAATGGTTTGGGCGAGGCAATGAAATCTTTCTCTCAACAGATCAGTATGACAGAGAGTATTTTGATCAATTGGAAAGGGTGCCGGGACTTTTGGACTATGTACGCGCTCATGTAAAAAATATCGAAAAAGAAGAGGAATACTTCTTTGCTGAAATGCTGCTGTGGGCACTATCCGAATACAACAAACTCAACCGTGAGGCTCAGATTACAGGGTATTCATTCAGCGATTTGTATTCCAATTTTTTAAAAACCTCTGCCAACGACCTCGACGACGAAGATTGATCCTGAGAGGCTATCCTCGAGTTTTGAGGTATACGTGGTTATTTTAAAAGAACGGTATTCCGTTAAAATCCAATACTCATGCTGCATCAGTAATACCTATTGGAATCTTAACAAGACGCCGGAAATCATTTTTTTATTTCCACCAAAAAATACAAACCAAACTGCTACCTGAAGCACAGAGCAACAACAGTCAATCACCAGTTTGAGGCTGCCTAACTATCCCCCCTGCTCCTGAATATTCAAAAACTGAAAGTAATTTCGTTTTTTTGGATAGAAAAACAGTCATGCTTGTAAAAGTTTTCGGAAGCTCGGTATACGGTATTCAGGCTACAACGATCACCATAGAGGTTCACGCTGACCGGGGATCAAAATTCTTCCTGGTAGGTCTTCCCGACAATGCTGTCAAAGAGAGCCGGCAGCGCATTGAAGCCGCACTAAAAACCAACGATTATCGCTGGCCCGGCAGGAGAATCACAATCAATATGGCCCCGGCAGACATTCGAAAAGAAGGATCCGCATATGACTTACCCCTTGCCGTGGGCATATTGGCTGCCAGCGAACAGGTAAATCTACCTGCCGTTGACCAATACATCATCATGGGCGAGTTGTCTCTGGACGGAGGTCTAATGCCCATTAAAGGGGCTCTTCCGATAGCCATACAGGCCCGGAAAGAAAAATTTAAAGGATTTATCCTTCCGAAGGAAAATGCAAGAGAGGCTGCCATTGTAAACAACCTGGACGTGATCGGAGTCGAAAATCTTCAGGAGGTAATCCAGTATCTTAAAGGTGATTTACACATCGAGCCCATTCGGATTGATACCCGGAAAGAATTTTCACAATATCTGAATAAGATGGACATCGACTTTGCCGATGTAAAAGGACAGGAAAATATTAAACGTGCCCTGGAAATAGCAGCCGCGGGCGGTCACAACGTCCTGCTCATTGGTCCGCCCGGGGCTGGAAAGACCATGCTAGCCAAACGCATGCCCACCATACTGCCACCGATGACTTTAAACGAAGCTTTGGAAACCACAAAGATTCACTCCGTTGCCGGAAAATTAGGTATAAATACAGGCCTGATGGCTCAACGTCCTTTTCGTTCGCCTCATCACTCCATTTCTGACGTAGCCCTGGTGGGTGGCGGCTCCTTTCCCCAACCCGGAGAGATAAGTCTGGCCCACAACGGCATTTTATTTCTGGATGAACTCCCTGAATTTAAGCGCACGGTTCTTGAAGTGATGCGTCAGCCGATGGAAGAGAGACGTGTGACCATCAGTCGCGCAAAACATGCCGTAGAGTTTCCGGCTGGATTTATGCTGATAGCAAGTATGAACCCTTGTCCTTGCGGGTATTTCAATCATCCGACCAAAGAGTGCGTATGTGCACCCGGAGCAGTAGACAAGTATTTAAATAAGATTTCAGGTCCATTACTCGACCGCATTGACCTGCATGTGGAGGTTACTCCGGTCAGCTTTGACGAGCTTTCTCAAAGCCGCCCTGCAGAGACAAGCGCCGATATTCGTGCGCGCGTAATCAATGCCCGAAACATTCAGACAGAGCGATTCAAAGAACATCAAGGCATCTACTGCAATGCTCAGATTACCTCCAAACTCATAACCGAGTATTGCCAAATATCAGCTGCTGGCCAAAAATTACTAAAAAGTGCAATGGAAAAGCTAACTCTTTCAGCCAGGGCTTACGATAGAATACTAAAAGTAGCCAGAACCATAGCAGATCTCGACAGCGCTCCTACCATCGAAAACCAGCATCTCGCAGAAGCCATCAACTATCGCAGCCTCGACCGTGAAAACTGGGCACACAGTAAATAGAACGGGATAATTAAGCTATTTTTGACCCCAATGAAATTTACTTTAGAACAGGTAGCAACAATGCTTGACGGCGTGGTGGAGGGAAACCCTGAGGCTGTTGTTTTTAAATTAGATAAAATCGAATCAGCTTCTGAGGGATCCATCACTTTTCTTGCTAACCCTCAATACACTCCCTACATATATACAACAAATGCGACTGCAGTGGTCGTAAGCGAAGATTTTGTACCAGATAAAAAAATAAAATCCTACCTTATCCGGGTCAAGAGTCCATATGAATCATTTGCACGCCTGCTTGAACTTTATGACCAGATGAAGCACAATCTCCAGGGTATACATCCCTCTGCAGTTATTGAAGAGACATCCACGATCGGAGAAAATGTTTACATCGGTGCTTTGGCTTATGTAGGAAAAGGCGCCAAAATCGGCAAGGGAGCAAAAATCTATCCGCAATCTTATGTGGGTGAAAATGCTGAAATCGGCGAAAATACTATACTAAAACCTGGCTCGAAGGTATTACACAACTGTAAAGTAGGAAATAACTGCCACTTGCATACCGGCGTTATTGTTGGCAGTGATGGATTCGGTTTTGCCCCGGGAGGTGATGGCTACAAAAAAGTGCCGCAGACTGGTAATGTCATTATAGAAGATGACGTCGAAATTGGAGCCAATTGTACCATCGACCGCGCCACATTAGGGAGCACCATTATTCGAAGAGGAGTAAAATTGGACAACCTCATCCAGATTGCCCACAATGTTGAAATTGGTGAACACACTGTGATTGCTGCCATGACCGGAATAGCTGGAAGCACAAAAATCGGCTCTCATTGCATGATAGGGGGGCAGGTTGGTATATCTGGACATTTGAAAATAGGCAGTTATGTAAAAATTGCGGCTCAGTCAGGCATTATGAATAACTTAAGAGACCATGCCGTAGTCATGGGCTCGCCTGCATTTGAAATACAGGAATACCGCAAAGCTTACGTTATCTTCCGAAAGCTGCCTGAAATCATACGAAACCTCCAACAAAAACTCAAAAACAATGGCTAAGCAACAAACCATTGCCAGTCCGATAATATTTACCGGTGTAGGACTGCATACCGGAGTCGAGACGACAATGACATTGCATCCAGCAAGTGAAAACAAAGGCATTTCTTTCATAAGACAGGATCTGGCTGAACCCGTCCAGATTCCTGCCCTGGCCAATTTTGTGAGCAGTACTGACAGAGGTACAGCTCTTAAAAAAGAACTCATCACCATTTACACCGTCGAACATATTCTGGCTGCTCTTACCGGCTGCGAAATTGACAACTGCGAAATACACCTCAACGGTCCGGAGCCACCAATTATGGATGGTAGTTCATGGCCCTTTGTAGAAAAAATTCTCCAGACCGGTATAGTCACTCAGATGGAAGATGCTAATTGTTTCACTATTAATGAGGTTATCTCATATCATGACCCAAAAAATGACAGCGAAATTATGGCTATCCCTCACGATACCTATCGTGTTACTGTAATGGTAGACTACGACACCGCTGTGCTGGGCACCCAAAATGCCGAAATCAAATCCATACGCGAATTTGCAGACAATATTGCCAAAGCGCGTACATTCAGCTTCCTACACGAGCTCGAATACCTCCTCGACAATGGCCTGATAAAGGGTGGTGATATCAACAATGCCATTGTGTACGTAGATAAAAAACCAAGCGAACAAACAATGGCAAAACTCCGTAAGGCGTTTAAAAAAGAACATGTATCCATACGCGAAAACGGCATACTCGACAATCTGGATTTATACTATCCAAACGAAGCAGCACGACATAAACTGCTGGATGTCGTGGGTGACTTAACGCTTTGCGGAAGGCGGATAAAAGGTCATATCATCGCTAAAAAACCTGGTCATAAAGTAAATACCGAGTTTGCAAAAATGCTCTTCACAAAAATTAAGCAAGAAAAATCGCAAGCGCCCAGATATGACCCTAACCAAGCCCCTGTTAAGGACGTAGTAGAAATAATGAAAATGCTCCCCCACAGGCCACCTTTCCTGCTCGTGGATAAAATAATACACCTGGATGAAAATTCTGTCATCGGTGTGAAGTCCGTGACAATGAACGAACCCTTCTTCGTGGGCCACTTCCCGGGTACACCTGTGATGCCAGGGGTACTCCAGGTAGAAGCCATGGCTCAGGTCGGGGGTATTTTTGCACTCAGCACTGTGCCCGATCCACACAATTACCTGACCTACTTTCTTAAACTTGATGAAGTAAAATTTAAGTCTAAGGTAGTCCCGGGCGACACATTGGTCTTTCGACTCGAACTACTGGCACCAATACGCCGTGGCATCGTTCAAATGAAAGGAGAATCCTTTGTTGGGTCAAAACTCGTCATGGAGGCTCAACTTACCGCCCAGATCGTAAAAGAAAGAAATGACTGAAAAAAAATGACGCAGCCTTTAGCATATGTGCATCCATCAGCCAGAATCGCTGACAATGTGGTAATTGAACCCTTTACAGTAATTCATAAAAATGTAGTTATTGAAGAAGGTACCTGGATCGGGTCAAATGTTACCATCTTTCCCGGAGCCAGAATCGGAAAAAACTGCCGGATTTTTCCGGGAGCAGTGATTTCTGCTATCCCTCAGGATCTCAAGTACAACGGAGAGGATACCACCACCATAATTGGCAATAACACCACCATCAGGGAATGTGTTACCATCAACAAAGGAACCAATGCCCAAGGCTTTACCAAGATTGGAGACAATGTCCTGGTAATGGCCTATGCCCATGTGGCTCACGACTGCCTCATCGGCAATAACGTAATTTTAGTCAATGGAACAACACTCGCCGGCCATGTAACGATAGATGATTTTGCAATCCTTGGTGGTTTAAGTGCTGTACATCAGTTTGTACACATCGGCTCTCATGCTATGATTGGCGGAGGAAGTCTCGTTCGAAAGGATGTACCCCCATTTGTAAAGGCAGCTAAAGAACCCCTGTCCTACGTTGGAATTAATTCCATTGGACTTCGTCGCAGAGGTTTTTCCAATGAGAAGATCAACCACATACAAAACATTTACCGGATTCTCTTCCAAAAGAATTACAACTATTCACAAGCTTTGGAAATTATCGAATTGGAAATAGAACCCTCTGACGAACGCGACGAAATCATCTCATTTATCCGAAATTCGCAAAGGGGAATTATGAAAGGCTACACCATTGCAAGAAATAACTCTAAAAGCGCAGAACCTTTCTAAAAGGTTTGGGAATCAACTAATTTTCCAAAATTTCTCGTTTGAGCTTTCCGGGCCAGGCCTCTATGCCATCACCGGCAAAAACGGCAGCGGAAAATCCACGCTCCTTAAAATCTTATCCGGCCTGCTCTCGCCCTCCACAGGTACTGTAGAGCTAGTGATTCGTTCTAAAAAATTTACAGCTGATTATTATTATCAACTTTCGATAGCGGCTCCGTATCAGGAACTCCCCGAGGAGCTCACTCTTGCCGAACTGGTAGACCTGTACAGCACTTTCAGGACTCTCGATCTGCCCGATAAAGCAGATTTACACAAAAATTTTTGTCTTCCAAATACCGGATTGAAACCCATAAAAACATTTTCCTCGGGAATGAAACAACGTGTCAGACTTGGTTTAGCTTTTTATACCAGAGCAGCTATATTGTTTCTTGATGAGCCGGTCTCTAATCTCGATCAGGAAGGCACCGAGTGGTATCAGTCAAATGTTAAAAGCCATTCAACCCAAAAACTGATTGTAGTCTCCAGCAATCATCAGCAGGAAGAGTATCCTGAGGCTAAAGGCATATTCGAAATTCTACAGTAAGCAGGCTTTGTTGGTTAAAAAATCAATGGCCTTTAAGTTGAAACACTCAGGCTGATCTACATTGCACACATGACCACTTCCCGGTATAATCTCCAGTCGCGAATTCATATGCTGAGTAGCCACAATCTGTACGGAGGGTAAGAACATATAATCTTCGTCTCCCATGAGATACAGGGTTGGGTGATGTGGCGATTTTTCTCGAAACAGCTTCATTAAAGGTTTGATCTGGGATGTGATTTTGATCCATCTTAGAAATTCTTTTTGATAAATTTTTCTTGCTTCGTTGATAAACAGATTTCTCGACTTTTCATGTCGTTTTTTTGGCATGAGAATATGCGCATAGATCTTGTAGATCCAGATAAATGGAAGAATGCGCTTGAGGACATGTGCAAGCCTCACCAATATTCGGCTTTTTAAGTTAAAACGTATCACTGCTCCCCCAAGAACCATCTTACCAACTCGCTCAGGATAGCGTTCTGAAATTTCACGTATTATAATGGTGCCCAGTGATATGCCTACAAAATGGGATTTGCGGATTTGTAAATGATTAAGTAAGTGTATCACATCGTCACAAATGTCTTTAAATTGATACCCGTCCTTCATCAGCCAATCCTGGAAAAGATTTTTTGACTGCCCATGACCTCGTAAATCGAGAAGCAGAACATTAAAAAATTTTTTGAAATCTCTAAGTTGTTTAAACCAAATCGTCGAACTACCTCCCGCTCCATGTACCAGCGTAACCCACTCAGCATCTGAGCGTGGGTGTTTGTAAATTTTGTGGTACAACAGGTTGCCGATCATTTTTTTACTTTTTTTACCTTAATAATGGTTGAGGTATCGGATTGTTTAAAATAAGGATCAAAAGAGGAGACCGGCGCTATCCAAACCCATTCGTCAGCGATTATCGATTCCTTCCGACCATTGATTTCTACAAGATCTGCATCAGAATATCCGTGCAATATGACATCCATCGCCGAAATGTCTACGGCAATATTTCCCTCTATCTGCTGGATCGCCCAGCGACATACTTCACCCGGAGAATACTTCCATTTGATTAATGCATATTCATCTTGCTTATATCCATACCCCTCTCCCTCATCTATGTAAAAAATGCCCTCGGCCGGAAGATTGCCCTTGTACAGGTGTATTTGAAACGAAGAGTGGAGTAAATTTTTAATGAAAGGTACCGGCTTCATACTTAGCAAAGCTGACCCGGCTTTGACAAATACAGGAATCCTATGTCTGTGAAGCTCTATGACGTGTTCACCTTCATTTACAATTTTGTCTGTAAACATTTCGTAATAATCTCCTTCCGGCAGCCATATACGGCCAAAGGATTGATTTGGCTGCATTGGGCACACCAAAATGCTGTCACCACAAAAAAACTGATGTCCATACGTTTGTCCATATGCCCTCTCATCATCGTAGTATTTCAAAGTCATTGGTCTGTTTACGGGAGTATCGTCATGTACCGCCTGAAAAAATGCGGTATACATATATGGCAACAGTTTGTATCGAAGTGTAATGAAATTTCGGCTAACCTCCTCTGCCTCCTCCCCAAAAGACCAGGGTTCGTGATCGCGGCTGTTGATCATGGAGTGCCCTCTGAAAAACGGGTTAAAAGCCCCCACAGCCACCCATCGCATAAAAAGCTCCGGCCAGCACTCTCCTATAAATCCTCCTACATCATTTCCACAAAAGGGATATCCGCTCAGCGACAGACTGTTGATGAGTCTCTGCCCCAGCATTAAGTGTTCTTCATTTGAAATGTTGTCACCTGTCCACTTCCAAGCATAGCGCTGAGCCCCTGAAAATGCTGCCCTTGTGAGCACAAAGGGCCTCAAGGCCGGTCTCAATTCTTTCTGAGCCTCATATGTCGCACGGACCATCTGCATGCCATACACATTGTGAGCGTGTAAGTGAGAAGTGTTTTGACCATCGTAGTTGAACACCGTAAAATCCGGAAAATGCTTTCCCCAAACAGCAGGCTCATTCATATCATTCCAAAAACCTGCTACGCCCTCGCTTATATGATCTTTCATTTTGGACTTCCACCAGTTCCTTGTCCTGCCGGAAGTGAAATCCGGAAAATAACACTTACCGGGCCAGGCCTCTCCGACATAGATCGAACCATCCGGATATTTCACATAAATATCTTCTTCAATACCTGATTGACAGACTTCATAACCGTGCTCCACTTTGATCCCGGGATCCTGAATGATCACAAGCTTAAATCCCATCTCAGCAAGGTTCTCTACAAATGCCTTTGGATCAGGAAACCGATTTGTATTCCACGTAAATACTTTATACTCGTCCATGTAGTGTATGTCGAGATATAATACATCACAAGGAATATTTTTTTTTCTGAATGTCTGGGCCAGTAGCAAAAGCTCTTCCTCCGGATAATAGCTGTATCTGCACTGGTGGTATCCCAGTGCCCACAGTGGTGGCAGCTCCGGCCGTCCCGTAAGATCAAGGTATTTTGAGATGATCCCCTGAATATCACCTGTGAAAATGAAGAAATAATCCACGCTCCCATCCGAAGACCTGAAAAATGAAAACCTGTCATTTGACGCTCCGAAATTGAAATCCGTCCGACAACTGTTGTTTACAAAAATTCCATATGGTAAATTCTCATTGATTCCAATGTAAAAAGGAATACTGCTGTACAAAGGGTCATACTCCTGGTGGTAGGCAAAAGCATCTGTATTCCAATTGGTGAACTGCCAGCCGCGCCGGTCTACGGGTCCGGTTTTCTCTCCTAAACCCAGAAATCGCTCACCAGGTTGCAATTCCTTTAGCACACTTATTCCATTGTCTAATCTTTGGAAACCTAAATCAGAATCCTTATTGATCAACTTTCCTTCCTTGTTGTAGCATGCCACCGAAAAAGGATTTACTTTAACAACCATCAAAAAACTACCGGCATCGATTTCCCATCTATCCTCAGATGAGCTTTGAACGGAAAGCGCTTGCACATCATCGACGACTACAGAGTAGGGATTTACAGTTTTCTGTGATCCTTTTTTAAAAATCTGTATTCTAATAACATCTGGAAGTGGCTGGGTAATCAAAATTTCATCTGTTGAATTTTCAATCAATAGAGTAGTATTCGACAGATGGGCCTTCGATGGATCTTGCATTGGACACTTATTTAGGCCGAAATTAAATGGTTATTTAATGAATTCTGCTTCCACTGTAAAAAAAATTCACAAATAATTTTTTTGAAATATTGGTTTTACAATCTGTACCCTTCCACAAGATTTTTTATTTAATAATAAACTAACATTTAGTTTTGTGTAAATTATGCAACTCGCAGAAATTTTGAAGACTAATCGTCTGATACTTCTTGTAGCGTTAATTCTTGTATCATGCAATAAGGATAAATTCGACTTCAACAAGTTGAAGGACCTGGAATTACAGCCGGAATTTTGGCTTCCCTTCGGAGAAGTCTATTTAAAACTATCGGATATAAAAGTTGATTCCTCCTTAATCTCGACAGATCCCAATGGTTTTGTTACAATAGTGCTAAGAAAAGATTCTATTTTAAGAAATCACTTCAGATCTCTTTTACACATTCCCGAACAAGACACTGCTTATCTGGAAGTGCCTACTGGTCAACCATTAACATCAGACATGACCATTAGAGTGTTTAATAATGCGGAAATTGAGAAAATTTATTTTGACACGTTAAGTGTAGCGTGGATGCTACCATCAGGAGCCCCTTCAAATACTGAAATTGCAATACAATTTCCAGGATCATACCATCAGTCGGGAACAATCCAATTTTCGATAGATAATGTAACCCATACACCTGGACAATACTATGTAAGCACATTTTACAATGGGTATATCGACTTGTCAAAAAACGGCACGTCCTTCAACACCCTCTCATACACCTTAAACATCCTTCAAGTACCACCTCAAACACCTGCCGGCACTCCTATTCCATGTGCACTGACAATTGATAAAATTGCTATTGCCGGCATGGAGGGCTATCTGGGCAACTCCATTCTTGAGCTACCTCTCTTTACCAACGAATTAAAACTCCGCGGTCTGGAAAAATTCAATCAGGGAATTAATTTTAGAAATCCATCTCTGACGGTTACAGTATTTAATGAATCTGGACTTGAATTATACTATGATCCCAACATAATAGGAGCCAATAATAAAAACAGTGAATTAACTGCTCTGGAAGTTCCTTCCATTTATATCAACAAATCCCAATCTCCGGGACAATCTTCACTCACCCAAATAACATTAAACAACTCCAATAGCAATCTCTCCGATGTGCTTCGGAGAATGCCTGAAAATTTGGTTACAAGCGGTACATTAACAGTCAATCCCAACGGTAAACAACCAAATTTTTTACGAAAAAACGATGAAATCATTTTAAGTGGTCTGTTTGAAATACCTCTTGAATTTTCGGCAAAGAACATGTATTTTGAAACAGAGTTTGCAAATTTTAATTTTTGGAAAAATTCAAATAATATCCCCGAATATATAGAGTTTGAATTTAATAGTGAGAATGGCTTTCCATTTGACCTATCTCTAAACGTAGTTTTTTTAGATTCTCTGACTCTTATCCCGATTAAGGATTTTGAACTGGATATATTGCAGTCTGCCAAGATAAATTCAGATGGCAGAGTAATATCCAGCAAGAATTATAAATCTTTACTAAAATTAAAAGAGGACGATATATCGTCAATAAGTAGAGCAAAATCATTACTCTTAAAAATTCAAATAAACACCCCCGAAGATGGGGAGAAAGTTGTTAAAATATTTGACGAATATTATTTCAATACAAAAATAATCGTTCGGTCAAAATTCAAATTTACTCCACTCCAATGAATAGATTTGTAACACTAGTTTTGATCTTTTTATCCATAAACATATATGCACAGTTACCCTATTCTTTTAGTTCTTTTTACTCAATTGCACAATCGCATATTGTCAATCCATCGGCACCAGTTTGTGAGAAATTTACGCTTGGAATTTTTCAAACAGGAATATTTGTCCAAAATACGCCATTCAGGCCAATGGAACTTTTCTTAAAAAATACTGACATTAATAACGTTTTGGAGAACTCTATAGCTGGTATAAGTCAACGTGATTATCTGAATTTAAATGTCAATACAGAATTATTATTCATAGGATTTAAACTGGGAAGATTCTACATTACTGGAGGTTCTTATAATCAAATATCTATGATGTTTGGATATCCATCAAATCTATTAAGGTTAGCATATTTTGGTAATTTACAATTCCAAAACCAGACAGTAAATCTTCTAGGTAATTCCATTGAAACATTTGACTACTCTGCAGTACACCTTGGCTCCCAAATACGAGTTAAAAATTTCTCTGTTGGAGCAAGAATTAAACTTATAAATGGCATTCAATCTTTTAAGACCGAGCATACAAATGCTGAAGTGAGTTTTTATGACACTGCGTGGACTCTCAACACAAACATACTCATGCGAAGCAGTGGAAATATTTCCGAAATTAGTCAAAATATTTTAAATTTCAACAATCATTTTGTGCCAGGCAGTACTGGAAATAGAGGTATAGGATTCGACATAGGTATATCGCTGGCAATAAATGATCGGTTAAGTCTATCCGCCGTACTAGCAGATATTGGATACATACACTGGCAGCAAAATCTCACAGAATACTATTCAAGCGGTACTTCAAAATTTGATGGCCTAAATATCAATTTAGCAGAAGAGAATCAAAATATATCCTTTGGAGAAATAATAGACTCTGTTTCCGCTGCATTTAACATTAATGAGAGACCCGGTACATCATATACATCTACTTTGCCAATAAGGTCTACTTTAATACTTGATTATACTCTATTTCGTAATCATAGAATTAGTGGGGTTCTAGATTACCGAAGATGGAACTATTACAATATTTTTGCATTAGGAGGTCAATATCACATTCCGCTTTCCAAATGGATATACATCATGGGTTCATACACAGTAGTAAGAAATAATTTTTCAAACATTGGAATGGGATTTATCGTTAGGTTTTTGGGAATTCAGTTGTTTGCTGTAACAGACCAAATCAATGCGTTATTTAGTGCTGAAAAGCTCAACACAATAAGTTTCAGAACAGGGATAAATATTTCAATATCTAATCCTGAATATTATTCAAAAAAAACGCCTAACAAACCACAAGAATGAGTTTTATAAAATGTATTTTTTATCTCCTTCTTACAATATCTTTATTATGTCTTCAATCCTGCGAAGAAGAATTTCTAATGCCAAGTCCTGAAAAAATTGAAAACACCAAACTTTATTCTGAAGTAATAGGTGAGCTGTTCTCAATTTGGAGAAGAGTTGACGAAGGAATTCGAAATCCAACTGTTTCCGCGGGTGGTCAGGTATTTATTGATCAGGCAAATGTGTCAATAACTGGAAAAACCCTAGTTATTGACTTTGGTAATATCCAAAGACTGTGTGCAGACGGAAAGACTAGAAGAGGTAAAATAGAGGTTGAAATTAATGGATTGTATGGGCTTCCGGGAGGATCCCTTGATATTCAGTTTATTGGCTTCAGAGTTGATGATAAGCCGGTGAGCGGTCAATTGTACATGCATACCACCTCATCATCTATGCAACCCTCTTTCACTTTAACTTCAGGAAACTTTTCATACAAAGATTTTCAAATAACTATTGATAATACCATCCAGTGGATAAGTGGATTTGAATCATTTATTAACTTAGACGATACCTTAACTTTTTCATTCACGGGAACAGCTACACGACAATCTTCCTCATTCGGATTTAACTACCAAACCGATGAAAAAAATCCCCTTTTATGTGTGATGAGTTGTCCCCAAAGAATAATTCAAGGAATAGTAAATCTTTACACACTTTCGGATTCATCACAAGTAGAGCTGGATTTTATTGAGTCAGATGGATGCAATGACCTTGTGAGAGCATCATTTATAAATGAGAGGTTCAGTACATTTATAAAATTTTCAGGTTTTTAATTAAACTTTTATAGTGTTGCCGTCTACAAATTTTGTACTTTTGGCCGAATAAATTTAATCGTTTAATCGGGTTTCGGACCCAAAAAAACAAAGAAAATGGCAGTAAAACTCAGATTGCAAAGGCATGGTCGCAAAGGTCATGCATTTTATTACATTGTGGCTACAGACAGTCGCAACAGAAGGGACGGAAAGTTTATAGAAAAAATCGGAACTTATAATCCCAATACTGATCCCTCAAGTGTAGAAATCAACTTTGAATCGGCGCTATACTGGATTCAGAACGGAGCCCAACCAACCGATACGGTTCGCTCACTACTATCAAAAGAAGGTGTTTTGTTGAAGAATCACCTAATAAAAGGTTTAAAAAAAGGTGCTTTGACAGAAGAACAAGTTGAAGAAAAATTTAACAAGTGGCTTGAGGAGAAAGCTAATAGAATAAAGCAGAAAAAAGAACAGCTCAAAGCAAAAAAAGAAAAAGATAGACAAGATCGCATCGATGCAGAAAGGGCATACAGCAATCAGCGATTGGAAAAAAGAAACGCTGTAAATGCTTCTGAGACTGCTGAGGAAGCATCATCCGCTTCTTAAACTGATTTTTCAGCAAATGACAGTAGTCTGATGCAAGAACAAGATTTCATCGCTATTGGCGTTATTTTAAAACCACATGGTCTGAAAGGTCATGTGGTTTTTAAATTTTATGACGAAAATTTAAAAATAGATGCCGTAGAGCATTTGTTCATAAAATTTCAGGGAATGTATCTTCCATACTTTGTTGAAGAAATCAAACAATTACCAAAAGGATTTAAAATAAAACTTGAGGAAATAAACGATTTGGAAAGTGCTCAAAATCTTGTTAATTCCGAGCTCTTTTTAAAACCCACTGAAATTGAAAAATTAAAAAAGGAAGAAAGTACCTCTACAATTGGGATTGATGGCTTCGATGTTTTCATAGACACAAAGGAAAAATATCTAGGCGTCGTGTCTGCGATAATGGAGAATAAATATCAGGATATTATCCAAGTAAATCATTCTTCTGGAAAAGATATATTAATACCCTATGTAGATGTTTTTGTCAGGGAGATAAATCAAAAGGAAAAATACATCATACTGTACGTACCTGAGGGTCTTATAGAATTGTACATAGGTGAGAAGAATATTTAACAGTAATCCTGATAAGTTATCAGAATCGTTTCCAGTGTTTAATTGATCTTCACAAGGAATAAGCTCTGAATGATTAATTTAGAATAAAAGAGGTGAAAAATATTGTGATAAAACAAAAAAACCCTGTCGGATGACAGGGTTTTTGGTGAGTAATGATAAGTAATAAGGAGGGCAGCGACATACTCTCCCGGCGGGATGCCAGTACCATCTGCGCTGGTGGGCTTAACTGCTCTGTTCGGAATGGGAAGAGGTGAT
>CALFUW010000121.1 GCA_937929815.1 uncultured Flavobacteriales bacterium
ATCAAAATCCACGCCATTGAGCATCATGGAGTCGATGAAGGCCGTTTCGTCTTCCTGGCGCACTGTCACCACCACCCTCGACGGACCTTCGCCGAAGAGATAGGCATCCTTGCGGATTTCAGCCGGAAGCGTGATGTCAAATCCGAGATCACTTGCCAGAGCTTTTTCTATCAGGCATACCCAAAGTCCTCCTTCGGACACATCGTGTGCACTCTGAATCAGTCCTGAGCGGATCGTGATTTTCAGTTGCTCCTGCAGGGCAAATTCCTCCTCCAGACTAAACTGGGGAACCGGAGACTTCTCTATACCGTGAATGTGTACCAGATACTGTGACTGATTGATGTCTTCGCGTATTGTGCCCACGATGTAGATTAAATCTCCTTTTTGTTTAAAAGGTATGGTCGTAATGTGTCTCTTGTCCTCTACGATTCCGATCATTCCTATGGTCGGCGTCGGAAAGACCGGCTCCACATAGTCCTTCGTTACGGTCTGGTTGTAGAAACTTACATTTCCACCAGTCACCGGGGTTTTAAACATTTCGCACGCCTTGGCCATGCCTTTTATCGCACCTACAAACTGCCAGTACACCTCCGGATTATACGGATTACCGAAGTTCAGACAGTTTGTCACTGCCGATGGGGTTCCGCCGGAGACCACTATATTGCGGGCAGCTTCAGCCACTGCCATCATAGTCCCTACCTCAGGATCAGCCCACACAAACCTCGGATTGCAGTCTACTGTCATAGCCAGGGCTTTTGGGGTACCTTTCAGATTGACGATGGCTGCATCGGTCGGACGATTGGTACTCATATTTGCCGTGCCCACCATCGAGTCATATTGTTCGTATATGAAGCGTTTGCTCGCCACATTGGGTAGTGCCAGTATTCTGCGAGCCACATCCTTCAGGTCTGAGGGCTCTTTTACCTGAGCGATATCAAACTCTTGAAGCTCGGCATAGTATCCGGCTTGCCGAAACTCCCGGTAGTACACTGGAGCACCACCCCCCAGCACCAGAGAACTCGCCGGCAGCTCAGCCACCAGCTCACCATACCAGTAGAAGTATAATTTGTCCCCTGGGATTACCTCGCCGATTTCTTCGCAGTGGATATCCCACCTGTCATAGATGGCTTTCACCTGCTCCTCAAATCCCTTTTTGACCACCACCAGCATGCGTTCCTGGCTTTCAGATAAAAGGATTTCCCAGGGCTCCATATTTTTCTGACGAAGTGGCACCCGGTCGAGGTGAATTTTCATACCATGCTTGCCAGCCGCACTCATTTCAGACGTCGAGCAGATGATCCCGGCAGCCCCCATGTCCTGCATGCCCACCACATAGTCCGTCTGGGCGAGTTCCATGGTTGCTTCAAGCAGAAGCTTTTCCATGAAAGGGTCACCTACCTGCACAGCCGGTATGTCATCAGCCGAATCCTCCGTCAGATCCTTGGAGGCAAATGAAGCCCCATGTATGCCGTCCTTACCTGTGCTTGATCCTACGATAAACACCGGATTCCCGATGCCTTCTGCTTTGGCACGTATGATTCTGTCTGTCCGCACAATCCCCGCCGAGAAAGCATTCACCAGCGGATTCTGATTGTAGCACTTATCAAAATATGTCTCCCCACCCACCGTAGGTACGCCGAAAGCATTGCCATAGTCCCCGATGCCTTTGACCACACCTTTCAGCAGCCATTTGGTTCGATCCAGCTTAGGATCGCCGAAGCGTAAACTGTTCAGCTGGGCTATAGGCCTAGCCCCCATCGTGAAGATATCCCTGTTGATACCTCCCACTCCTGTAGCAGCCCCCTGATACGGCTCCAGAGCCGAAGGGTGATTGTGTGATTCGATTTTAAACGCACACCCGTATCCATCCCCGATATCCACCAGCCCGGCATTCTCCTCTCCGGCCTTTACCAGCATATGAGGCCCCTCCTTTGGAAGGGTTTTTAGCCATACGATAGAATTTTTGTACGAGCAATGCTCCGACCACATCCCGGAGTATGCACACAATTCCGTAAAATTAGGCTCACGGCCCAGCAACTCCCTGATTCGCTCAAACTCCTCTTCCAGCAGTCCCAGCTCCCTGGCCGTAGCAGCATTCACCGGCGGATACATTGCAGTATTCATATATTAAATTTTCGAATTTTAGCCGCAAAGATATATGCCACCCGGTGGCAGCTGCTCGTCCCTTCACATTTTGCCCCGACCATCCCGGCCATACACGCAAGGATTGTTTTCGATTTGGGCGTGCCCCCTGACAAGGCGCTGCCTTCGTCAGGGGTCGGGCTATCCGCTCCTATTCCCCTTGCAGGCGCGCGTGGCACATCAGGCTGTGGTGGCTTCACCTGTCGCCACCTCGCCTTGTGTGCCATATGCACGCCTGCTGCGGCTCATACCGCTCCTATCCCTCACGCTTGACAGGCCTTACCAGGCCTCAACCCCTTCTGATGTGGCCACCTCAGGCCTCCCACTAAAACATAAAGCTCTAAGCCGTTGGCCAATGACAGCAAGAAACCGTGTACAAAAGACAAACAAGACTTAAAAATCACGAAATAGAATCATATAGAAAAAGTATCGCGCATTCTCCTTACAGACCTTATTGATCTGATCATGCACTTTCGGACTGATGTTATTAGATCCGTAAATGAATATCTGATTAATCCTGTAGAAATATCAGAAAATATATCAGAAAGGAAATAAACCGGCATACAATAGCTTACTCTCCAAAATCATAATCTTTAACAGTAAGTTTGATGTTTAATACGATTCTACCCTGATGAAAGATCTACTCAGTTTACTAAAAAATGAATACTATTTTTTTGCTCAACCAGGTGTCGTACAAGGCAACTTTTATTTACTTCAAAACAAGAAGATCGCCCAACTGCTTTCGAAATTTAGTCGCTCTTCTACCCATCATGAAAAAACTACTGTTGTCTTATCACGGATATATTCTTGTGACTACGTCCTGTTGTTACTCTTTTTATAAAAAATCAGATTTAATGCTCAATCCGGGTATTCATCTAACTTGGTAGGTACCTTTTGCCAAGGTTCCGCTGGCTTTGACCTGAATTTTTTGCCCTACCATATTGTATACTTTAACATAAGCATTGCCTTCAAATTCCATTTTAAAACCAATGGTTGTAAAACTCACAACTTTATTAAGATAGGCCGGTGATTCCTTCTTGAGGCATTTGAGCATTTGCATCCGCTTGTTTTGCTTTGTTTGATAAGTGAAAATTCTTTACTTGTAAAGAAACTCCAGAATGATCTTCTGCAATATTTTTGTAATAAGAGATTGATTTGTTGTCAGGTTTTTTTGGTCAGTACATGTATGAAGACCTTTTCTGAGGTAAGGAATGAATCTTCAGCGGTCTATTTGAAAATCAACATGATACAACATCAGAAGACTATGAAAATTACAGTAAAATGGACAAATTTGGCACAGTAGGACTTTTTTTAGTTGCAATATGCTCACCGTGCTGTTTTCCGCTATTTGCATTTGCAGCTTCTGCACTTGGGTTTGGAAGCTTTGAGCTGTTTGGCGGTTGGACCATATGGATTTTTAAGGCCATGGTTTTGGTCTCAGTCGCAGGTCTTTACTCTTCATATCGTGTGCATGGGTATTTGTATCCTCTGTTGACTGCTGCAGTGAGTGCTCTTCTGATTTTTTACGCCTTTCACATAGATCAAAGTGAAGACTTGAATTACGCGGTGTACATTGGTATGTTTGGACTCCTAATGGCGACGATTTGGAATTACAAAAGCAATAAAACGTACAAGACGTGTAATTCCTGCACTCCCGGCAACGATAAGGCCGTTCAAAGGCAATCAACGCTTACCTGTCCGAACTGCGGATTCCAAAAAGCTGAACTTATGCCGGACGATGCCTGTGTATACTTCTATGAATGTAAGCAGTGCAAAACACTGCTAAAACCGCTGCAAGGCGATTGCTGTGTTTATTGCAGTTATGGGTCTCTTCAATGCCCGCCAGTTCAAGCAGGTCAAAAATGATACTGAAATCATTTCCATTCTATGAAAGACATTGTACTATTTACCACAGCAGCATTTTTTGAAATTTTCGGGTGTTTTGCCTTCTGGTCATACATTCGGCTAAAGAATTCTGTCTATTGGTTAATTCCCGGATTTATTTCGTTGATTTTATTCGCATTTCTGCTGACGAAAGTTCAAACAGAATTTGCAGGGAGAGCCTATGCCATATATGGCGGAATTTACATTGCTGCCTCTCTAATGTGGTTGTACTTTGTAGAACACCACACGCCTGACAAATGGGATCTTATTGGATCAAGTTTTTGTATAGCAGGTGCATTAATGATTTTATTCATGCCGCGTTGATCCCCGGAAAGATGCATTCAATAAAAAGAGAGTAAATCAGAATGAAGCATTCACAAGTGCCCGGGATGGACCACCTCTGTACTCCCGGTTAATGGCACTTATGTAAGATTTGATGGAGAAAGGATCCGATCTGTGTTAATGGAGATTTCAGACCATGGAACTCATGGGAGTCATTTGTTTTGATTTTTTTGGTTGGGCCTGGTAGCGGGCAATCCTTAGATTCGATGAGTTTTACATCAATTTTTTGTAAAACTCATCGATACAATCCGGTTAATGCCGATGTGGTTCAAATGCTAAGCTTTTTATTTCCCCTTTTTTAAAAATCCCCGGACTCGTCCGGGGATTTTTTCTCAGATTAATTGATTTTAAAATAGTTTTTGATTACTTGTACATAATTGAGCTCCTCCCAGGTGAAGAGTTTTACTTCTTTTTTCAGTTCAAGGCTTCCGTTGTGATCAGGTTTGCGGAAGGTCTTTATGACGGTTTCAGGTTTCCTGCCCATATGACCATAAGCGGCAGTTTCGCTGTAGATTGGGGCACGCAGGCCCAGACGCTTTTCGATTTCGTACGGCCGCATGTCGAAGATGGCTTCTATACCCTGTGCGATCTGTTGGTCTGTAAGGCCGTGTTTTGCAGTGCCATAGGTGTTTACAAAGATGTTTACCGGTCTGGCGATACCGATTGCATATGACACCTGTACAAGTATTTCGTCGGCGACACCGGCGGCTACCAGATTCTTGGCTATGTGCCTACAGGCATAGGCAGCCGAGCGGTCAACTTTAGAAGGGTCTTTGCCACTGAAGGCGCCTCCGCCATGCGCGCCTTTGCCACCGTAGGTATCAACAATGATTTTTCGGCCGGTAAGACCTGTATCTCCATGAGGGCCTCCGATCACAAACTTCCCTGTCGGATTAATGTGGTAAATGATATCATCGGTAAACAGCTTTTGTAATTCCGGAGTGAGCTGAGTTTTAACTCGTGGGATAAGTATTTCGATGATGTCCTTGCGGATTACTTCCTGCATATGTGCTTCGGAGCCAAACTCATCGTGTTGGGTACTGATGACGATGGTATGAATCTTCACCGGGCGGTTTTCGTCATTGTATTCTATGGTCACCTGGCTTTTTGCATCGGGTCTCAGATAGGTCATCATGCGGCCCTCTTTGCGGATGGCCGAA
Organism: uncultured Flavobacteriales bacterium; assembly: GCA_937929815.1. Lineage (GTDB taxonomy): Bacteria > Bacteroidota > Bacteroidia > Flavobacteriales > Schleiferiaceae > Thermaurantimonas. The sequence goes on from CALFUW010000121.1 coordinate 5,529, forward strand.
AGCTCGATCAATAGCCGATGGCTGAGATCAAGGGCAAGGGGCATATAGTTGGCAGTTTCATTGGTTGCATAGCCAAACATCATTCCCTGGTCTCCGGCACCTTGCTCCTCTGGTGTACCTCGCTCGACACCCTGATTGATGTCTGGGCTCTGCTCGTGTATGGCCGTTAAGATTCCGCACGAATTCGCTTCAAACATGTATTCACTTTTCGTGTACCCGATCCGGCGAATGGTCTCCCGCACAATGGATTGAATGTCGATGTAGGTATTGGTTTTGACTTCCCCGGCCACAATGACCTGCCCTGTCGTCACCAGTGTTTCGCATGCGACTTTGCTGTCGGGATCGAAGGCGAGAAAGTGGTCGAGAATGGCGTCTGAAATCTGATCAGCTACTTTGTCAGGATGACCTTCACTGACGGACTCTGAAGTAAAAAGATACGGCATTTTAAAAAGTGTTTTTGGGGTTAAACTATTGGTCGTGTGGAGATTGAAACTATCTTAACCCAAAAAACGCCTTGTACAGAACTGCGATGTTGATACCGGGTACTGTTTTAGCATTTTTTTACGTGGTTGCAATCAGTTCAAATCTGTCCACCTTTTCGGGGGTAAAAGTATTTCGAAACCCTATATCTTCAAAAAATTTACATTTAATGTGAAAAATTAATCCTTAAATACTGGATATTTCGAATGAAATTCAGAAAAAAGAAAGTGATACAAATAAAATTAGACATTTATCCAGTTTGTAATGCCACAATGAGGGTATTCATTTCCGGAGTAAGAGGGCGATTTCATATTTGAGTCACACTCATTGACGCAAGGGTATAAATGTCATTTGATTTTCAAAAGCTCAACCCAAGCTATTCCATGTTATATTTTTGCGACCAAATCTTGTCACCATTGAAATTATCTCTTGGCATAGCAGCATTTCTGATTTTTCACTTCACCCATACCCAAATACTTCACACAGTGGTCACTCCCAATGTAATAGACCGGGATACACTGCTTCTTATTGACCTGGATCAGGACACGGTGCCAGACTACGCCATACGTACGCAGTTTGACAAATCCGAAAACAATGCGATCTACGATATTATTTCCGTCACTCCTTTGGGTCAGCAAGGCCATCGTGTAGCCGGGACAATCCCGACAGTATTTGCCTATGCGAGCCGCTTTGGATTCAATGAATTTATCGGGCCGGAAACACCCTTTCTGAATGCTGAGATTGAGGGGGGTATGTCATTTAAGCGAAATGGGCAGTTTCTCTTCAATGACCCCTGGAACGGCGGTGCTGTGGACGAATTTCTTGGATTTGCCATCCGACGCAATGGGAATACACATTATGGTTGGGCGAAAATAGATGTAGGTAGTGATGGCAGGTCGGTTGTGTTAAAAGAATTTGCCGTACATCTTACCCCGGAAGCTCCAATCAATACAAACCGGTTTTTTAGTATCTCTGAAAGTTCATTTCAAGGCCTTGTCATTTGGCAAAATTCAGGAGCGATTCATATAAAAATACCAGAAAATCAGGGGCACATATCTATTCGTTTGCTCGACCTGACAGGTAGAATCTTACGAACGGAATCTTTCTACGGTCCGTCGCATAGCATTTCCGTATCGATGCCGGCTGGGATTTACCTGATGACTCTTCATAAAGAGAACACACAGATTACAAGAAAAATAATCTATAACCCAGAATGGCATTAATTGTATCTATCTCCGGCGTAAGAGGCACGATCGGCGGCAGACCAGGTGAAAACCTCACACCTATCGACATCATTGCATTTGCTTCGGCCTATGGCCAGTGGCTGAAGTCCCGGACTACTCATCAACGACCCCGTGTCGTGATCGGGCGCGATGCACGTCCCTCTGGTAAAATGGTATCAGACCTGGTCATCAATACCCTTATAGCCTCGGGCGTCGATGTGACAGATCTCGGGCTGAGCACTACACCTACCGTGGAAGTAGCTGTGCCAAGGCATAAGGCCGATGGAGGCATCATCATCACTGCTTCGCATAATCCCGTTGTTTGGAATGCGCTGAAGCTCTTGAACCACGAAGGTGAATTTATCAGCGCTACCGACGGAAACGAACTTGTATCAAGGATTAAATCCGGGGATTACGAGTATTCAGATGTATACAACCTCGGCTCAGTTACTACCTACTCATCTGCCTTCGAGGACCACATCGATGAGCTGCTCAAGAGGCCGGAGATTGACGTGAAAGCCATTGAAAATGCACAGTTCACCGTGGCCCTGGATGCCGTAAACAGCACCGGAGGTTTGGTGATTCCAATGCTTCTCAATGCTTTAGGTGTTAAAAGTGTAAAAAAAATTCATTGTGAGCCCACAGGTTGGTTTGCACATAATCCCGAGCCTTTAAAAGAGCATCTGGGTGATATCATGCAGCTTATCAAAGATGAAAAATGCGATTTGGGCATTGTAGTAGATCCCGATGTAGATAGATTGGCACTCATTGATGAAAACGGCGAAATGTTTGGAGAAGAATATACATTAGTGGCAGTTGCAGATTACCTGCTTTCGCTGAAAGCTGGTCCTACGGTCTCAAACTTGTCTTCATCGAGAGCTTTAGCGGACCTCACTCATTCCTATGGTGTGGAATATTTTGCAGCAGCTGTCGGTGAGGTCAATGTGGTGGAAAAAATGAAGGCTGTCGGCGCGCGTATTGGTGGTGAAGGCAATGGTGGAATCATCTGGCCGGATTTTCACTACGGACGCGATGCTCTGGCCGGTGTAGCCTTGATCCTGACGTATCTTGCCAAATCTGGTTTGAAACTTTCGCAATTGAAGTCGAGATATCCTGCCTATTTTATGAGCAAAAATAAAATTGAACTCCTGCAAGGGATGGATACCGCTGAATTGCTCAGAAAAGTAGAACACCGATACTTCAACGAACGCCTGACAACCATCGATGGGGTAAAGATCGATTTTGACCGGAGCTGGGTGCATCTCAGAAGATCCAATACAGAACCTATCATCCGAATTTACACCGAAGCAAAATCGCAGATAGAAGCAGATGCCCTGGCCGAGCGATTTGTGTCTGAACTTAGATCACTGATCTGAATGGATGACCGGAATCTGGCCGTCATCATTGGTGCACAGAAGTGTGGTACTTCTACCCTGTACGAATGGCTGAAGGTTCAGCCCGGTTTTTCTTCTTCTACACAAAAAGAGCTTCATTTTTTTGATTTTCAGTATTTTAAGGGTGTAGACTACTATCTGTCGCAGTTTGTGCCCAGAGAAGGCGGAATTCTCTTGGAGTCCAGTCCGATGTATGTGTTTCATCCGGCAGTGCCCCGGCGGATGAGTGCAATTTTTCCAGGTGCTAAACTGATTGTAATCCTTCGCAATCCTTTGGATAGAGCGTGGTCTCATTATAAAATGAATGTGCGTCGGGGATTGGAAAAACATGATTTTCAAACAGCTGTACGACTCGAAAGGATACGTATAGCTCTGTCCTCACCCGATCGGCCGGAATCCAGATTTCAAAACTACAGCTATGTACAGAGAGGCCTATATGCATATCAGTTGAAACGCTGGCTCAGGTATTTTTTAAGAGAACAGTTTTTTATTGCAGTTTTCGAAGACTTTTTTAATAACCCCGGGCCTGGGATGCACGCACTTTCTGAATTTCTGAATACGGAATTTCGCAATCACAATATTTTACAACAAGCGTTTAATGTAGGAGAAGGCGAATCTATATCTGAATCAGTCCGTTTCAAATACGAAGGCATCTTTGCCGGAGAAGTGGAGCGGCTGCGCCATTTGGTCACACCTGATTTTGGAACATTTGAAAGCTGGAGAATTTCATAACTCACCTGAAAGCCCGCAGCTGAGACATGCCCTGAAGGAACTTTCAGCCATCCGTAGGGCAGTGATCTCATTTGGCATACGTGATCTCAAAATCCGCTACATTCATACCTATCTCGGATGGGGATGGCTTGTCTTACCTCCCGTGCTGCTGCTTCTACCGGCACTTACTTTCAGGTTTGGTTTTAGTGCGTCCGTGAATGCGGAGGAGATGATGATCTGGCTCACAAGTCTGGGGGGACATATTGTAAGCGCTGGCCTGATGCAGCAGATTTCGCCACTGTGGGTAAACAATAAAAATTTTCTTCTCAAGATTCGGCTGCCTGTACTGTTTATGCCCGTAAGCAGGCTTGTGGTAGTATTTCCGGAGTGGGTCATGTATTCGATCGTTTTGATTGGATATGGTCTGTATTCCGGATACAGTATGGTCGGGATAGCTGTACATGTGCTTGTTTTTCAATGGTTTGTGCTTTATGGTTTCTCTTTGGGTCTCCTGCTTTGTGCTTTGAGCAGCCGTGTTCGGGATGTAATCCACGCGGTACCCATATTGGTGCAGGTGCATTTGCTTCTTATTGTCTTTTACCTTTTGAAAGGTTCTGATTATCAATCTTTTTTCGCTCTGAAAGCCTTTCCTCCCATTGTATTGATTGAGCTTCTGAGATTGCAGGGGAGTGCCACGGACATCTTTCTTGTACTGATATATACGCTGCTGCTTCCGATTGCAGCTGCACTTGTGTATGTAAAAATGTCACACAATGCAATCGAACGTATCTGAAACCAATTGGGCACTGAAGGCGGATGCTTTGAGCAAGCAGTATGTATATGAAGATGGCAGTAAGCTATTGGCTTTAGATAAGGTTAGTTTTACATTGCCTGCGGGGAGCTGCCTGGCGCTTATCGGTGGCAATGGCAGCGGCAAATCGACCTTGCTCAAGCTTCTGGCAGGTATTCTGAAACCCTCATCAGGCCGTGTTACCTTGAGAGGACGTGTAGCTTCGCTTCTTGACCTCGGTGCCGGATTTCACCCGGAATTGACCGGTCGTGAAAACATCTATTTCTATGGAAGACTGCACAATGTATCAGACTGTGAAATTAAGGAGTATATACCTCAAATTGAGCATTTTGGTGGTATCGAAGCCTTCTTAGACCGACCACTTAAATATTACAGTCACGGTATGTATTTGAGATTGGCCTTTTCCACGGCCATACACATGCCCTTTGACATCTTGCTGATAGATGAGGTGCTTGCGGTGGGAGATACAGCTTTTCAGCGCAAGTGTATAGAGCATCTCGGAGGTGTGGTGGAGGGGCGTCAGAAGACCATTGTGCTTGTGAGCCACCACATGAATCTGCTTTCACGTCTATGTGACTCAGCCCTATGGTTGTCGCAGGGCAGGGTGGAGGGATTTGATGTGTTCAGCAGGATTTCGTCCGAATATCTGCAGTCTCAATTGCATGATACCATCTTCCAGAGGGCAGGCCTATGCAGTTTGATGTCGTGTGCCTGGGACCGGGCAAATGCGGTGTATCACACGGGGGATCCTGCCCTTTTGACCGTTCGGATACAAGTATACAACACATTAAAATCCGTGCAGATACGCGTCAATATCTTTGATCTCAGCGAACACTTCATCACGCATCTGGATAACGGATTCCAATTCGATGATGTCATCTCCTTGTCGCCAGGAGTCCACCGGATTCACATTCACTTCCCCGCCATGGAAATCTTTCCCGGTCAATACTTCTGTCGGGTCAGCATTTATTCTGAAGGTGCGTTGATCCTAAGACAAACGGCGACAGCTCCGTTTACAATTGAAAATCCCAGTTGGTTACATATGACTAATGCCCATACGACACTGCGCACGGGCATTTATTTAAAACATTTTTTCGATTTTCAGAAAGATGATTGATTCAGTGTTTATTCCACCATCACGACCAAAACGCGTGTAAGACTCCAGAAAGCCTTCGGGTCATTGATGACAATTCCGGTAATTTTTTTGCCCTCTCGCTCAATGCCATAACTGCCTTGAGGATGCTCTGAAATGATACGGATGTTTTTGGAATCCAGATCGATGCGGTTGAGATTGCG
>CALFUW010000122.1 GCA_937929815.1 uncultured Flavobacteriales bacterium
GCAAGCAATATGATTGCAGTACTAAGTACAATAAAAATTGTCATGCTGTATTTTTTGTTTTCAAAGATGTTTCCCCATATCAAAAAGACAAGGCTACCATTGTAATACATACCCAGATAGTGTACCGGAAGAAAAAAATAGGGGGAGCGTTTAGAATATTCGATCGAGATATCATTAAGTTCGATCCAAATAAAAAAGAAAATAAATATAAGTGCTGACAGGGTTGATGATAAGACAAAGCATCGTATCAAAAAAGGCAGTATTTTTTCTTTAAAATCAGGATAATAAAACACGAAAGGAAGACCCCAAAAAAGAAAAGGTATTTGTATCCTCATAATCTCCTTATACCTGGGATCATCGATCGAAGAAATCCCGCTCAGAAAATACATAGCAAGGAACAAGAAAACAATAAATGATTTTTTATTGAAAACCACATTTTTAAAGTCAAATAAAAGCATGTAGAGCCACCCAATCCCGGCGATCATCATGCCAATGGACGAAGGCAGAAAAGTGGGTTGACAAGGGAGAAGGACAGTATAATACACCATCCCAACAGCCGTTACAAGGTATCCCGTCTTAATGCCAGCTGATTCAGAATGCATTAATTCCTGAGAATTTTCTGGTACAGCTCACTGTCGCTCAATACTTTTATTGCCTCGGATACATCCTTGTCAGCCGTGAGGGATTTTTGAATTCTTCCTTCCTGATACGCAACTCGTGATACAATTTCTTCCTCAAGATAGCGCTTTATTTCTTCTTTGTTGTTTTCAATATCGTCCTCTTTCGAGCGTTGAAAGCGCTTTTTAAGTTTTTTGAGTTCATTTTCAATTTCTGAATAGTATTGTTCGTCTTTGGTAGTTTCCATGATTTCCTGGAGGAGCTTTTCTGTGCGCGTCTGATAGTTCAGTTCCTTGTCTTTGATCCAGGATAAGAAAGTCCTCCAATCAGCATCGGATAAATTAAATTTTGCATCAATAGATGAACTGCTTTTGTCGGCAATATACTCTGTTACCCAATCAAACAGCAAGTTATTTTGGATCAATGCAGTAAGTACCGGTGAGAATTTTCTTGGTTCGGTGACGATGTCCGGGTCAATTCCTCCCCCATCGTAAACTACCCGTCCGCTGCGTGTGGTAAAACTGCGTCTAAGAGAATCAGGAATCGATGAGACAGATCCGTCTTCATTGCGCTGTGAGTAGTTGATCGCTTGGATACACCTGCCCGAGGGCGTGTAATACTTGCTGACGGTGACTTTGAGCTGAGCTCCGTAACTGAGTTTTCGGGTTTGCTGCACAAGCCCCTTTCCGAAGGACCGCTGACCGATCACGACACCCCGGTCTAGATCCTGGATTGCTCCCGACACAATTTCAGAGGCGGAGGCCGAGCCTCTGTTGATAAGTACTACCAGAGGAATGGTTGTATTCACCGGATTGTCAAGCGTGCGGTATGATCGCTCCCATTCTTTAATCTTGCCGCGTGTACTTACTATCTCCTGTCCTTTGGGGATAAAAATATTGGATACATTGACCGCTTCGCTCAGTAGCCCGCCCGGGTTGCCCCTTAAATCGAGGATGATGCCCTTGAGGTCAGCATTTTTTTGCAAATCAGCTATTGCATCTTTTATTTCTTTGGAGGCTTTGTCTGTAAAATTTGAGAGATTTATGTATCCGATGCCGGGAGCTACATAGCCACAGTAGGGAACAGATTTGATTTGGATTTCTTCACGTACGATTTTCAAATCCAAAGTGTTCTGGCCTCTTTGAACCTTTAGCGTGAAGCTTGTACCGGGACTGCCTTTCAGCAGGGCACTGACTTCGCTATCTGAAAATCCTTTTAGGGATTTGCCGTCGATGGCTAGCAGAAGATCACCCGCCCGGACTCCTGCCTTGTCTGCCGGGGCATCCTTGTACACACTCACCACCATTACATAGTCATCCCTTTTTCGGATGCTGGCTCCTATTCCTCCGTATTGGCCAGTAGTCTGCATCCGAAAGTTTTCGATCTCTGATTCTTTAATGTAGCTTGTGTAAGGATCTAATGAACTCAGCATTGAGTTAATGGCCTTATCCATAAGTTTGGATGGCTCCGTTTCGTCCACATAATACAGATTGATCTCTTTGAATATGTGAGAGAATATGTCTAATTGCTTATGGATTTCAAAATAATTGAGCGAAGAGGCTGATATGAAGATCAGCGATATAAGGGCTATTTTGACTACAGACAATTTTTTCATGGAGATTGATTCATTAGAGTTTATCAGGTAATTCTTGTGCCAATTTTTTAAATGCAGCATCGATTTCCGACCAAGATGGCTGTCTTTTTCCAATGTAAATAAACAACAGCGCTAAATTCTTATTGTGCACCGTAAGAAGATTTTTGTTGAGTCGATATCCTTCTCGAAGAAGGCGTTTAATTCTGTTTCGATCGTGGGCTTTACGAAAATTTTTTTTGGGGACAGAAAAGGCGACACCCCATTCGTGATGGTGAACCCAGATTACTTTTATTGGAAAAAAAACGGCGGACTGGCTATTTGAAAAGAGCGTATCGAAGACCGATTTCTTCCGGATAATTTCAGATTTTGGGAGCCTATAGTTGGCCACGGCATCGGTAGTAGCATTTTTTAAAGTACCCGGGGCGGGACTTGAACCCGCACCCGCATTTCTGCAGACAGGATTTTAAGTCCTGCGTGTCTACCGATTCCACCACCCGGGCTAAATGAAAAACCCTCCGAACAACGGAGGGATTTCTCAGAGCGAGAAACGGGACTCGAACCCGCGACCCCGACCTTGGCAAGGTCGTGCTCTACCAACTGAGCTATTCTCGCCGTTGGGGCTGCAAAGATATATTCACCTCAAAATTATTTGCAATACCCGGTTAAATATTTTAAACTGCCACATACTTGCAATAAAATATTTAAAATCGCACAGTCCCTTCCGTGATATATTCGTGTACTTTAGATTGATAATCAGATATGGTCGAGCTGCTACATGTATCGAAGTCCTTTAAAAAACGGGAGTATGCAATCCGGGATCTTACCTTTGAGCTCTTCAATGGTCAAACTGCCGGTCTCATCGGGCCAAACGGAGCCGGAAAAAGTACTACAATTAAGTGTATTGCAGGTCTTCTGCGCCTGGACACTGGCCGGATCACCGTAGCCGGATATCCTAATACATCTATCGAAGCAAAACGACGAATGGCATATGTACCTGAAATTCCGGAGCCTTATCCACTACTTACAGCCTGGGAACACATGCAGTTTGTAGCACAAGCCTACGGAATTAACCCTTGGAAACAAAGAGCCGAAGAACTATTCGAGCGATTTGAAATGATGGATAATCGCAAAAAACTCGGCCGCGAACTGTCGAAGGGTATGCGTCAGAAGGTGAGCATTTGCACGGCTTTTCTTCATGATCCTGACTTTATTATGCTCGATGAGCCTCTGGTAGGGCTCGATCCCAAGGCCATTCGGGAAGTTA
>CALFUW010000123.1 GCA_937929815.1 uncultured Flavobacteriales bacterium
GGTTTTGGCCTCTGTAAATCTGCAGTTCTGCCGGCTATCAACTATTAAACAGATCTTTCATTCACACACATGAACACACAACCGACTGAAATACCTATTTTGGAACACAATCGCATCTGCCACATCATCGAACGCATGGCCTGGCAGATTTATGAACATCACTACCTGATCACCGATCTGTACATGGTTGGGATTACCCCAAGAGGCAATATCCTTTGCCAATTGATCGCAGATCGTCTGAGAGAGATTTCTCCGATTCAGATTCACTTATTTCACCTAACCCTTGACAAGGAGTTGCCCCACACGCTTCCGGCATTGGTCACTCCTGATCTTCCCGGGCTCGATGGTAAGAATATTTTAATCGTTGACGATGTGCTGAACAGCGGTAGTACCCTCATGTATGCCTTGAAGCCGTTTTTGCGCTTTCGTCCCGCTTCATTAACCACTGCTGTGCTGGTAGATCGAAATCACAAGCGCTTCCCTGTGCATTGTGATGTGGTAGGGATTCAGTTGTCTACATCCCTTCAAGAACATGTTTTTGTAGATTTGTCTTCTGATCAATTTAAAGTGTATTTAAGATGAAAAAATTAGTGCCAAAAGTTTTACTTCTTGCTGCCAGCCTTGGGGTTTTGTTTTCACTCAATTCATGCAAAAGAGACATTAAAACCTCCGAAGCCACCGTATCTGTAGAGGTGAGAGCAGAGCCCCCCTTGTTCGAAGGGATCAACACAGCCGTTGGAATATGGGAAGTGAATCTCCAGGAGCTTTTTCCAGATGTGGATTTTTCGAAAGAAAAAATTTCATCTGCGCGGTTCGAGGAAGCAACACTGATAATAGATCCAAATACTCAAGTGCAAAATGCAAAAATTGAGATTTCAGGCCGAAACGTTGATATGCAAAAAATTGCCTTTGTAAACAATATAACCCCCGGCGCATCAGAAGTGCGTCTGATTGTGGCTGATGAACAGAAGAAAATAGAAAAATTCCTTCAACTCGACAAGGTGAATGTAGTTATGGATGTGGATTTGGCAGAAGATTTGAACAGTGATTTTTTAGCAACTGTTAAATTTAAATTAATTATTAACTATTAATTCAAAGATTATGAAGAAGCTACTCTCTTTCGTTTTGGCATATGTGGTCGTATGCATACCTGTTTTTGCTCAAGAATCCGCTGAGGCAGATCGTCTAATCGGCGTTTGGGAACCATCACACGGAAAGGCGCGCGTAAAAATTGAAAAAATCGGAGAAAAGTACTATGGCAAAATCGTGTGGCTTCGCGAACCCATAGACCCCGTCACCAATCAGCCCAAAGTAGACAAAAACAATCCCGATGAATCCATGCGCCTGGTCCCATTAAAAGGATACAGAATTCTCAAAGATTTTAATTACAGTGGAAAAGATGAGTGGACAGACGGCACCATTTACGACCCGGAAAACGGCAACACTTACAGTTGCGTCATCAAAATGAGAGATGAAAACACCCTTGACATCCGGGGCTATATCGGGGTAAAGGCCTTAGGACGAACCGATGTATGGACACGTGTGGCCGTAAAGAAAAAAGATTAATGTATGATTTGTCGATTAACACAACTTATCCTATTCCTGCTCCTTATCGCTCTGCCGCTCCATTCGCAGGTAATCACTGAATCCGATGATGACGATGAAGACGAATACGATTACGACGATGTAGAATACCTCGGAACTCCCACAAAAACCTACGCCAATTCGAGAATCTTTGGCCTTTCGCCCCAACGGTTTTTCTCATTAGGATGGGATGTACAGTTGCCTTACGAAATGCGCTTTACTGAAATCGGGACCTTCCCGACGGATAGTAAAAATCTCAATTTTGATGCGGAAAAGGGTCTTGCAAACTACACCGGAGGGCTTCGATTGCAACTGATGACTCCCGTGATATCCAACAATCGCTTTCTCTGGCAGACTCAGGCAAATCTGTGGGACGTGCAATACACCGCAAGAAAACGCAGTCATGAATTCTGGCGCGACTCTGTGATGCATCTGACAGATACACTTGATCGATATGGACTTCGCACAGTCGGCTGGATCAATACCTTCTACATACCCTTTGATGAAAAGAACTTTATCATAGCTCAGATCCAGCTCGATGTGAGCGGAAATTTCAGCTGGGCAAACATTGCGGACGGTCAGCTGCTGTATTCAGGTGCGATCTTATACGGTCAGCGACCTAACGACCGAAAACAGTGGGCACTTGGATTGTCACGAACGTATCGCGCAGGAGGGATGAATTATATCCCACTGATTTTGTACAATTGGACTTCCCTGAGCAGAAAGTGGGGCGCTGAAATACTTCTGCCAGCCAGAGGGCACGGGCGCTATACCTTCAGCCCGCGTTCTCTGATACTCTTCGGATACGAATTGGAGGGATCAAGCTATCGCATCAGCCAGTTTAGCAATGATGATTTTAATTTTTTGATCCGCCGGGGAGAACTCCGTTTTAGACTGGACTACCAGCGACAGATCAGAGGTTTTTGGTGGATAGGCCTGCAAGCCGGCTACCGGGTCATGTACTCCTTCGACGGAGATCGACTCGAAAAAGGCCAGCCTGATTTTTTCAACCTCATACGCACCCAACCTTATGCCATGCGCAATCAGACCGACGGTGCATTTTATTTCAACGTATCGATAAATTATGTGAGCCCTTAGGCGTTTGTTTAAAAAAAAACCGGCCTTGCAGCCGGTTTTTTTATTCGATCTGATAAATTGCAAACGTTTTGGGTGATATCACTACTTCAGACAATCCGGCTTTATCATTCTCTTTTTCTACCATATCGCCAAAAAGATGCTTTATGCGCTTGTAAGTGATTATTTCAGACAGATTTATTGGAATGTTTTTCGGTGTGACATTCGAAATGACCAAATAGCGGCTACCATCATTGTCCTTTGATTTGGTATAAAAATACAGTCCATCCCTGGGCACAAATTGGGTGAGGCGCCCTGTAGCCAGGGCAGGATGTTTTTTTCTCAAATGAATGAGCTCTTGGATAAACTGGAAGATTTCATTTTCTTCATCCGTTCGTCCTTCAGCGGTGAATTTATTGATCGTATCTTCAGGCCAGCCTCCGGGGAAGTCCTGACGAATAAGGCCGTGACCATCGGTATGAGCCATTAAAATTTCAGTACCGTAATATATACACGGTATGCCTCTGAGCGTAAGCAGCCAGCCAGCCGCAATTTTCATCTTCTGCAAATCCTTCCCCAGGACTCCGAAGATTCGCGCTACATCATGATTGTCCAGAAACGTAATATGCTTCTCAGGAGACTTGTACAGATAATCTGATGAGAGGATGTAATACAGTTTGTTGATTCCGTCTGCCCAACCAGGTTCGCGATTCAGGGCCTCTATCATCGCAAAATGCAGTTGGAAGTCTGTAATGCCGTCTAAATGCGTGTTAGCCATTTTGCGCTGAGGCAGGTCGGCGTCAAAGAAAAGCTGTGGTGGCACGGTATGTTCCCAAATTTCAGCTACAACATAAAGTTTGGGATACTCTCGTTTTACAACTTCAATCCACTTGCTCATAAAATCCTGATCACAGTAGGCATAGGTATCGATGCGGATTCCGCTGAGCTTTGCCGTTTCAATCCAGTACAAAGTATTCTGAATGAGGTACTTCGCCAGATGAGGATTCTTTTGATTCAGGTCCGGCATATGTGTATCAAACCAACCTTCCATCATTACTTTGTAGTCGTAGTCAGACCGATATGGGTCCATCAGCGTGGTGGCTCTGTAATTTGTACGTGTGAATGTCGGCCACCAGTGATACCATGAGGAGTCCGGTATATCGGTGTACAGGTAATTTCTGTCGCCAAAATGATTGAATACCATATCCTTAATAAGCTTAATTCCATTTTTTTG